>JACMJP010000137.1 GCA_014380545.1 Chitinophagales bacterium
AATATTCTTTGATATAATATTTTTTTCAGATGTTATTTGCACAGTGTAAACTCCTGCAGGAATATTATTATTTAATGGAATTGTTTTATTTAATTTTCCTGAAATAAGATTTGATCTTTCAGTATATATTGCTTCACCCAAAATATTTGTTATGGTAATTTTTATTTCTGCATTGTTTAATTCTCCTGCATTAAATTCTATAATGAAATAATCTTTTGCAGGATTCGGATAAATACTGAATGCCGCTTCTGTTAAATCATTTGCTTCTCTGCATGGAACCGTTACGATAATTTTATTTGAGTTTTTAAAACAACCTGTTGCTGTTTTTGTAACCCGGCATTTATAATTTCCGGCTACTGTTGCAGTATAATTAATGGAAGTTGCACCTATAAGTGCGGTGGCTCCTTTATACCACTGGTAGCTTAATCCGGCACCTGCATTTGCGGTTAATACTACAGCCCCCCCTGTGCAAAATGAAGTTGGTCCTCCGGCAGTAATTGCAGCTGCCGGGTTTTTAATTACATTTACAAATATGGCGGAGGATAGCGCTGTGTTGCAGCTGCTGGAAGTTTCACAGGTATAATTTCCTTTTGTTGTTGCAGTATAAGAAGAGGATGTTGCACCCGGAATATTTACTCCGTTCTTTTTCCATTGCAGTGATGTGCCTGTATGTGTTGCATTTAAAACTACACTTCCTGTCTGGCAAAATGTTGTTGCGCCTGCGGCAGATATTGAAATTGTTTCTGTTATATCCTCGTCAACTGCAAAATCACAATCATCATCTAATCCATTACAGGTTTCCGTAAACGGAAAACATCCTGTTCCTTCTAATTTAATAACCCAATAATCTGCATCGCCAATATTTGCTTCTGTTTTTTCTCCGCTTATTCCACTGTAAGAAAAACCACCAATAATATAACCGCCATCTGCAGTTTCTTCTACGGCATTTGCATAATCTCCTGATGAACCGCCAAGAACTGTTTGCCATGTAATATTTCCTGTATCGTCTAATTTTAATATCCAGTTATCCCAGCTTCCGGTGTTTGCTTCTGTTTTATCTCCACTAATGCCGCTTTGAGAATAACCACCAAGAATATATCCACCATCCGCAGTTTGATCAACAGGATTTACGAATAACAGATCGCTGCCCGAACCGCCAATTGTATTTTGCCAGGTTATGTTTCCGTCTTCATCCAATTTTACGATCCAGTAATCATTTCCTGAACTTGCTTCTGTTTTATCACCACTGATACCGCTGTCCGATATACCCGCTGCAATGTATCCGCCATCAGCTGTTGGAATAAGAGAGTATAAATATTCCGTGCCTGTTCCTCCAATTGTATTATCCCATTCTACTAAACCGTCTTCATCTAATTTTACGATCCAGTAATCATTGAATCCGATATTTGCTTCTGTTTTGTCGCCGCTGATACCACTTGTTGAATAACCTCCGAGAATATATCCACCGTCTGCAGTTTCATATGCAGAAAACAGGTAATCAAACATTACCCCGCCGATATCATTTTGCCATACAATATTTCCATCCTCATCTAATTTTATAACCCAGTAATCTGTGTTGCCAACTCTTGCTTCTGTTTTATCGCCACTAATTCCGCTATCTGTGTTTCCGGCAAGAATATATCCGCCGTCAGAAGTTGGCTGCACATTATATAACATGTCGTTGCCTGTTCCGCCAATTGTATTATCCCACTCAACCACCCCGATTGCGCTTACTTTTACTACCCAATAATCATAGCCGAACATATTGCCTTCTGATTTATCGGCACCACCTCCACTTAGGGAATGCCCGCCAATTATATATCCGCCATCAGGAGTTTCTTCAATAGAATAAAATTTATCATAGTTATATCCGCCAATTGTATTTTCCCATTCAACGGTGCCGGCAGCATTTATTTTCACGATCCAGTAATCATCAACGCCAATTTCTCCTTCAGTTTTATCACCACTGATTGCGCCTATGGAATAACCACCCATGATGTAGCCGCCGTCTGATGTTTGACCGATTGCGTTTAAAAAATCGTAGTTGTTGCTGCCGATTGTATTCTGCCATTCAATATCAGGGGCTTGTGCGAAGATGTTTACAGAACTGAAAATAAAACATATTGTAAAAAGATTTTGTGCGATTGATTTCATAAGTGTTTTTGTTTTGATGATAAAAGTATTCACGAAAGATCAATGCATACCGCAAGAAAAATAGCAATTCATAGAATTCTTACTACGAAAGAGATTGAATTTCTTTAGAAATGCATATATTGAGGGAGAAGCATGAAAATGGCTTCGTAAAAGCACCTTGCAATTTTGTAATTTTGTCCCTTTCATGCAGTGGCAGGATTTGATCTCACTTTACAGTGAGGATGTCAGGATTAAAAATATTTGTGCACGGATAGAAGAAAAAAAACCTGATGAAAACCGGGAACAAAAAAATCTTCATCTGAAGGGAGTGGTGGGTTCGGTTGCGTCGCTTATAGCTGCTGCAGTTTATAAAAATATTTCTTTCCATCATGTTTTTATTTTAAATGATAAAGAAGAAGCTGCTTATTTTCTGAATGACCTTGAATTGTTATTGGAAAAAAAAGATATTTTATTTCTTCCTGATTCATTTAAAAAACCCGGATCTTTCGATGCGGTGAATACAAACAATATTTTACTGCGCACGGAAACGGTAAATAAGCTTATTAATTCTTCAAACAAAGGTGAAATTGTAATTACATATCCTGAAGCATTATTGGAGAAGGTGGTTGTTGCAGAAGAATTAAACCGCAATATTATTTTTATTAAAAAGAATGAAAAACTCGACGGGCATTTTATTACAGACGTATTAATTGAAAATGGTTTTGAGAGAAGTGATTTTGTTTATGAGCCCGGGCAATTTTCTATCCGTGGCGGAATTATAGATATTTTTTCTTTCGGCAATGAATTACCATATCGTATAGAATTATTTGACAACGAAGTGGAAAGCATAAGGGTATTTAATCCGGCTGACCAGCTTTCAGTTAAAAGTATATCGCAGATAACAATTATTCCTAATATTCAAACACAATTTAAAGAAGAACATAAAACAAGTTTTTTTTCATCGCTTCCTGTAAATACAATTCTCTGGTTTAAAGATGCAAAATATGTTTTTGAAAATATAAATGAAACATATACAAAAGCAATTGACTGGTATGATCTTGCAATAAAAAATAAATTACTTCAGGATGAACATCCGTTTAAAGAACATCCGCCATTGCAATTACTTGAACATATTGAGGAACAATTACAATTCATAAATAAATATTCTATTATCGAATTTGGCTTGCAATCCTATCTGCAAAAAAGTTTTGAAATTCCTTTTAATATTTCGCCACAACCATTATTCAATAAAAATTTCGAATTATTAATCGCTGATTTTAAAAAAAATACTTTAAAGCAATATCAAAATATTTTATTTGTAACGAATGTTAGGCAGGAAGAAAGGTTTTACCAGATATTTCATGACATAGATGCCAGCCCGAATGCCCAAGGGGGGCGGGAAAAGATTCAATACACTTCATTTATTAAACCCATTACAAATGGATTTATTGATCATGATTTAAGAATAGCCTGTTATACAGATCACCAGATATTTGAACGCTATCATAAATATCAGCTCAAAAGTGGTTTTGCAAAACAGGATGCACTGACCATTCGTATGCTCATGGAATTAAAGCAGGGCGATTATGTAACACATATTGATCATGGTGTTGGTGTTTATTCAGGATTAGAAAAAATAGAGGTCAACGGGCAAACACAGGAAGCCGTGCGCATAATTTATCGTGATAATGACCTGCTGTATGTAAATATTAATTCGCTGCATAAAATTTCAAAATATGCAGGCAAAGATGCAACCGAACCCAAATTAAATAAACTTGGCACTGATGCATGGGAGGCATTAAAACGCAAAGCAAAAAATAAAGTAAAAGACATTGCAAAAGAATTAATTGCTTTATATGCAAAAAGAAAAGCACAAAAAGGATTTGCCTTTGCTCCCGATACTTATTTGCAAAATGAACTGGAAGCAAGTTTTATTTATGAAGATACTCCAGACCAGGAAAAAGCTACTGCTGATGTAAAAAAAGATATGGAAAAACCTTATCCCATGGACAGGCTGGTTTGCGGAGATGTAGGTTTTGGTAAAACAGAAATTGCTATACGGGCCGCATTTAAAGCAGTGGTAGATGGAAAACAAGTTGCTTTATTAGTGCCAACAACTATTCTTGCATTTCAGCATTATAAAACTTTCTCTGATCGCTTTAAAGATCTTCCCTGCACAATAGATTATTTAAATCGTTTTAAATCTTCAAAAGAAAAGAAAGAAACACTGGAAAAATTAGCAGGCGGGAAATTAGATATTATAATAGGAACACATGCCATTATTTCTAAAAATGTACAGTATAAAAATCTAGGATTATTAATTATTGATGAAGAGCAAAAATTTGGTGTAGGCTCCAAAGAAAAAATACGGGCAATAAAAACAAATGTGGACACACTTACATTAACTGCAACACCAATTCCGAGAACATTACAATTCTCCTTAATGGGAGCAAGAGATCTTTCCATCATTAATACACCACCACCCAATCGCCAACCTATACAAACTGAATTAAAAACATTTGATGCAGATTTTATCCGGGATGCAATTTATTTTGAAATATACAGGGGTGGTCAGGTATTTTTTATTCATAATCGTGTACGGGATATTAATGAAGTGGCCGCATTAATTAAAAAAGTTTGCCCGGATGTTGAAGTTGGCGTAGCACACGGTCAGTTAGATGGCGATGAACTGGAGGAACACATGCTGAAATTTGTAAATAAAGAATATGATGTATTGGTTTGCACAAATATTGTGGAAAGTGGATTGGATATTCCGAATGCAAATACCATTATTATTAATAATGCACATTGGTTTGGATTAAGTGATATTCATCAGTTGAGAGGAAGAGTGGGCCGCAGTAATAAAAAAGCATATTGTTATTTAATTTCTCCGCCTCTGCATGTTTTGCCCGATGACAGCAAAAAAAGATTAAGAACGATTGAACAATTTTCAGAACTGGGAAGTGGATTTCAAATTTCTATGCGGGATCTGGATATAAGGGGTGCAGGAAATATTCTCGGCGCAGAACAAAGCGGATTTATTACTGATATTGGTTATGATACGTATCATAAAATATTGGATGAAGCTATTCGTGAATTAAAACACACTCAATTTAAAGAAGTATTTGCAGAGCAAATAGAAGAAAAACATGAATATGTAAGAGATGTACAGATAGATACTGATCTGGAGATGCTCATACCGGATAAATATATTTCCAATATCAGTGAGCGCATGAGCATCTATACAAGATTGGACAATATTGAAACCGAAGGAGTTTTGGAAAAATTTGGAATTGAATTAACAGATCGTTTTGGAAAAATTCCAAGACAGGTGAATGAATTGTTTAATGGAATACGTTTACGGTGGGTTGCAAAAGATCTGGGCTTTGAAAGAATTATTTTTAAGAATAAAAAACTGCGATGTTATTTTATTGAAAATCAGGCTTCTGTTTTTTATGATAGCAAATTCTTTCAGCAATTACTTCAATATATTGCAGAAAAGAAAACCACCGGCATAATAAAACAAACAGATAAACATCTCATTTTAATATTTGAACAGGTGCAGAATATGAGCCATGCAAAAGACCTGTTGGTAAATATACATAAGGATATTTTAGCGGTCTGAAGAATTTTGTATTAAATAAATTTTGTATCTTTTCCACCTTATTAAATCAACTAAAAAAAATAAATTATGGCACTAAGATTAGGCGACGAAGCACCAGACTTCACAGCTGTAACCACCGAGGGAACTATTCATTTTCATGAATGGCTTGGAAATAATTGGGGTATTTTGTTTTCTCACCCCGCAGATTTTACACCGGTTTGTACAACAGAACTCGGGCACATGAGCAATATTAAAAGTGAGTTTGATAAAAGAAATGTAAAAGTAATTGCCATCAGTGTTGATCCGTTGGAAGCACACCTGCGATGGATAAACGATATTAATGAAACACAAGCGGCAAATGTAAATTTTCCAATGATCGCAGATGAAGACAGAAAAATTGCAATGTTGTATGATATGATCCATCCCAATGCAAGTGAAAAATTTACTGTGCGTTCAGTATTTGTTATTGGCCCTGATAAAAAAATAAAACTAACACTAACTTATCCTGCATCTACAGGAAGAAATTTTGCTGAATTGTTAAGGGTAATTGATTCATTGCAATTAACCGCAAATTATAGTGTGTCAACTCCTGCAAACTGGAACCACGGAGAAGACTGCATTATTGTTCCGGCAGTAAGTGATGAAGATGCTGATAAAAAATTTCCGAAAGGATATAAAAAGGTAAAACCGTATTTGCGTATTACTCCGCAACCCAATTTATAACCGGAATATGAAGGTTATCTGATTTGAAAAATTAAATTGCTGCAATTTTTAAATTAAATTATTATATCATGTATAAAAAAAGTTATCTGTTCTTACTTATTTCATTTTTTCCCGTGGTTGTAAATGCACAGTGTATAGCATTGCAAACTTATCCTGCAGAAACATCTTTTGAAATAACAACTTATAATGACGAAGGCGAAATAAGCTCTGCAACAAAATATCAGGTTGAGGAAGTGCGGAAAGAATCTGAACGCACACTTATTATGATGAGGTTTATAATTACAAATAAAAAAGGAAAAGAAATTGACAAAGGCAACAGAAGTATCATCATAAGCGGTAATAATTATAATATCAATTTAAGCTCAGTAATTCCTGAATATAAAAGTGATGATCCTATTTATATTCAATATAGCTGTACACCAAAACCAGGAGATGATATTCCTGAATTTAGCAGAGTTACTACTTATGAAGAAGATAATATGGGGCAAATAAGTATTATTTCAAATAAAGTTGGGCTTGATGAGGGAAAATACGGAACTACAGAAGAAATTATTACCGAACTCGGTACATTTAATTGTATTAAACTCACATATAAGGTAAGGTATGACCTGCAGGATTTTGTTTATACGGAGTGGATTGACCAGGCAACCGGCAGAACAATTAAAATTGAACGCATTAATAAAAAAGGAAAGCTGGATAGTTATAGTTTACTCACAAAATTTAATTGAATTAATAATTCTTTATTTTTATAGAACAGAATTGATATGAAAAAGAATTTTTTTTATTTATCAATTCTGTTTTTTTTATTTTCATCGTGTGCAAAAAATGACCGGGAACCCGGACCATTAACAGATGGCCTTGAAGAAGTAGTTTCAAATAAAATATATGTAATGCACAGCATGATATATGCTGACAATAAACCCTGGACAACATCTAATATTTTCGTAATTAAAGGAACAAAAGACACTGTTTGGATCTACGGTTCAGGATATGGAGATTTTAGAAAACCCTGTGATGATTCTTGTAACGATAATAATTATTATTTGGGTGATAATTTTTATGGAACAGGACCTGCAACAGAAGATGTAAGACCCATTGATTCTGTTATAACAAACATTTTTAAAATAAACCGGGATAGTGCAATTCTGCAATTTATTGTTCCACATTATCATCTCGATCATATCAATTCAGAATTTATTGATGCGTTCTACACAACATTTAATTATCCTTTAAATCCTGCATCAAAAATTTGGATACATGTTAATGACTCCATCGGTGCATTATGCAATGAGCCTTGCTGCGGTACACAACCATGCCCTGATAAAAAAAATAAGTATTATGGTGTGCCATATATGCCATCGTGGAAACCTGCGTATAAAAGCATGTTCAAAACAATGGGCTCGGAGAGTGATATCTGCAATACAGTTATAAAAACATTCTCATCGGAAAATGGTGTATGGGAAATAACAAAAGGTGTTGCTGTTGCTGATGATGGGCATACCGATGGCACTATCAATTTAAATAATGCTGATCTAAAACTTCGCATAAACGGAACGAAGAGTAAAGTGCAATGCGATTTACAAAAAAATTGGACTTCTGTTAGTGTACACGGAAATATTCATCCTGTACATTAATATCTTTACAAAAAAGTTGCAATTTTCTTTTGGTTTTGAAAAAAACCTTTATTTTCGGGTAATCATTCGGCAGAACCTCCTCCTGCCGTAATGCATAAAAAGTCTTTTAATATAAACCTATAACTAATTGTATGAAGTTATTTTTTACTATCGTACTTACTCTTTCTGTATCAATAGTATTCAGCCAGGCGCATATCTATAAATTCAAAATAGATGAAACTGCTGATGCTGATAAATTGAAAGAAGCAAACAATTTACTTTCGCAAATCTTTGACGTTTCTCCCGATTATGATGTCTACACAAATTATTTTACAGTAAAATCTGATGTCGATGTAAAATATGAAGAGCTTGCCGGTACGCTTGCAGCATATGGTTATACAATTGCATTTTTTTTAAAGAATGGTGATAATGAATTATTTCCAAAAACTGAGGAGGAAGATTGATCATGAAGTTGATTTACTTAACATTAATCTTATCGTTTTTTGTATCAATATCTCTTGCGCAACCAGCCAATGATGATCCTTGTGAAGCAACTTCACTTACAGTAGGCGGTACTTGCAGCCTGACAAGCAGCACTTCCGCTGGCGCTACAAATACAACCGGGTTTGGGGCTCCATCATGCAGTATCTATAGTAATAAGGATGTATGGTTTTCTTTTGTGGCCCCTGGATCCGGAAATATTACTATTAAATCAACAATTG
>JACMJP010000138.1 GCA_014380545.1 Chitinophagales bacterium
TGATGCCATTAAGTGAATTATGGCGTTACTATATGTTTACAAAAGACACCGCCACTGTAGCATTGGTATATCCTGCGCTGAAAAAATATCTGGCAAAATGGACGATACAAACTAATGGACAATTGGTGTACCGACCCGGTGGTTGGGATTGGGGCGATTGGGGTAATAACAAAGATTTTGTACTAATACAGCATGGATGGTATTTACTGGCAACTCAAACAGCCGCAAAATCTGCAGCACTTTTGAATATTCCGGAAGATGAAAATCTATTTGAAAAACGTATCGCTTTATTAAATAAATTTCTCAACAGCAGTGATTGCTGGAATGGAAAAGTATATCGTTATAAAAATTATAAAGACAGTACGGATGACCGTGCCAATGCCTTAATGCTAATGGCAGGAGTTGCAGATTCAACTAAATATGCATCACTTTCCGAAATGTTTACAAAGCAATTGCATGCAAGTCCCTGGATGGAAAAATTGGTACTCGAAAGTCTTATAAAAATGAATAAACCGGAAATGGCTTTAACAAGAATGAAGCTTCGGTATAAAGAAATGGTACAAAGCCCTCTAACTACTTTATGGGAAATATGGGAGCACAAAGAGGGTGAAGTTCATGGCAATTCAGGCTATAATCATGGTTGGGCAGGCGGGCCGCTGGTATTGCTTTCCCAGTATTATGCCGGTATTACACCTGATGGTGAAAAAAGAAATGCATGGATCATAAAGCCAATGCCCGCCGGCTTGCAAAAGATGGAAATAAATGTTCCTGTATCTGGAGGCATTTTGCATCTCCATTTTCAGCAGGATGTACATCGACTTACTATGAAAATTGAGATCCCCGCTGGAGTAACTGCTAAGATTGCTGTACCAAGAAATGGATATCGATTAAATCAATTAAAACATAATGATAAACCAATAAATAAAAAAGCTTCTTTGCGTTTTATTAAAGAAGATGAAAAATATTTTTGGTTTGATGCAGCAGAAGGAGAATATAATTTTGAAGCAAGATTTTAATTGTTATATAGATTTTCAACAATCAGGATATATTATATTATGTCATTTAATGGCCAAAGAATTTACGGCTATTTATTTGACACTTCCCTTCTTTTTAGATGCGTAATAAAATCCTATTTTGATATTTCAATTTTATTTACTATATACCATCACTTTGTATTCAACAATTTTTAATTTGTTATCTTATTACTTTTTTGTAAATAGCCAACTGACCTTTGAGCAACATATCATCACTGTCTAATTTTATTACTTCAGTTAATTGCAATGGGTCCAATACCACTGTTGCGGCCGAGTATAATTTAGTCATCAACTTATTGGCCGTAATAGTAATCCTTTTATATAAAGACCCACTTAAATCCATCAACTCTGTTCCAATTAATAAACCACTTAGATAGTAATAATTTTCCTCGTTTGTAAACTTATTGAACAGGGTATTAGTTCGCACCAAAAAACAATTGTGCAAAATATTTGAATATTTACAATCACGCACACCTTGTTTAAAGCTTTCTATATTAGAAGCCGTCTTCAAATCATCGACTTTATTTACCGAAACAGCGAGAATAGTATTCTTGCAAAATGCTGCAAAAAATTCACCTGTCATGTATGTCCTAAACCTAACCGCATTACCGCCTTTAACTTCAATGTGCTTGGAGTGTGTGCCGGGAAAAATATAAAGTTGATCCTGGTTGCCATTGCATCCAACTAATTGCGTTTCCTCTCCCCTCATAACATCGTCATCGCTGCATATACCTGAAATTAGGAAAATCTGGTGCCTGAAATCGGCACTTGCCTCAATGATGTGTGTAATCAAATCAGACCCATCAGTAACAATGGAAGTTTTTTATATGGCAACTCCATCATTCCAATAGAAGAAGACGCCATGCCGGACAATAATACAGGAACACCGTCTAATGAAGCGGACAATCTCGTTTCAATTTCCCTGATTTTAATAGCAATGATATGCTCATAAAAAAACAGCCTGTTATTGCCCGATGCCTCATGTTGCCATAAATCAAATGTTTTTGCAATACCCTGGTCTGAATAAACTTCTGAAATCAA
>JACMJP010000139.1 GCA_014380545.1 Chitinophagales bacterium
GATATTCTTGTTGATTCTGATAAAACAGCATGGGTATTAATTAATTTAATCAGTAATGCTGTAAAATTCAGTAAGGAAGGGAGCAAGATAATTGTAAGTGTTGTGGATAGAGAAAATATAATCAGGTTTTCCGTACAGGATTTTGGGAAAGGAATTAGCGTTAATGACAAGAAGAGAATATTTGAAAGATTCTTTCGTGTAAATAACTCCAGGGATACATCAGAGGGTTCGGGACTTGGCCTGGCAATATCAAAGGAGTTTATTTTAGCACAAGGGGGAAATATATTTGTGGAAAGCGAAGAAGGAAAAGGCAGTGTGTTTAGTTTTGAATTCCCAATAGATTAAAACATATAATAAATTCTATAACTTACTTTATCAATTCATAGACATCCGCACTCATAGCTGAAATTTTTATTGTTGTGAGGGAATTAAATTGTTCGTTTGTAAGTATATTTTTTGCTTTTGAAAATCCACTCATTCTTTCAGCATAATTTTTTGTGTCCAATTGTATTTCCTTATTATTGGAATTCATTACTATCATTACACATTGCGTATCTGTGTACCTGAAATAAACATAAACCCCATCAAAAGGAACAAACTGCATTAAATTACCCTGAGTAATTGGTAAGGAAGTTTTTCGGTAATTTGCCAATATTTTTACATGATGAAAAAAATCTTTTTCTTTTCCTTCTAAATTATTTGCATCAAATTTATTTACTGCATCACCGGGCCATCCACCGGGGAAATCTTCTCTTACTCTGCCATCGGGGTTGGTAAAATTTTTCATTAAGATTTCATCACCGTAATACCATTGCGGAATTCCCCTTGTGGTTAAAATAAATGTTGTTGCCATTTTCATTTTATTAAAATCTTCTCCGCAAACAGAATAAAATCTGCTCAGGTCATGATTGCCAAGAAACACAACATTTTTATTTGCATCACCATATAAATAGTCTTGTGCCAATTTTAAATAAATATTGCCGACACCGTCTGTCCAGCCAAAAGGTTTTTCAACCATATTATTAATACTCCACAGCAATTCAAAATCTGTCAAACCAGGCATAAGAGAATTGTAATTTGTATTCAAATTATTATCTCCCTTAAAATAAGATTGTACACCAATACCATCCACCCATGTTTCTGCAAACATTCCAAAATCCGGATATTCATTAAATATTCTTTTTTGGGCATCTATCATAAATTGCAGATCGTTATAAGTGTATGTATCAATTCTGAATCCATCAATATGCGCAAACTCGATCCACCAGATATAATTTTGGGTTAAATAATTAGCAACAAATTCATTTTGCTGATTTAAATCGGGCATGTGTTTATCGAACCATCCATCCGTCATTAATATTTTATCATAGTTACTCGCATAATTATCAACCAGTGCCGGGGTGCGGTAATTTGTTTTTGTATATGTATCCCATTGATGCACCCAATCCTGCATAGGTAAATCTAATATCATCCAGTTTTGGCTGCCACAATGATTCGGAACAATATCCATTATCACTTTTAAATTTCGTTTATGACTTTCATCAGCATATTTTTTATATAGATCATTACTGCCAAATCTCGCATCAATTTTATAATGATCAGTTGCTGCGTAACCATGATAACTCCATTCAGCCTGATCATTTTCTAATAATGGAGTGCACCAAACGGCAGTTACACCTAAATCTTTTAGATAATCAAGATGATTGATAATTCCCTGCAGATCGCCGCCATGTCTTGCTGTTAAGTTTTCTCTTCCATAATATTTTTCTTTCATGCCACTAATGCTATCATTTGCCATATCCCCATTTGAGAAACGGTCTGGCATAATTAAATAAATAAAATCTGATGAGTTTAATCCATACGGTATTATTCTTTTTTCTCTTTGTTTTAATTCATATTGTTGCGTAAATGACTTCTTGTTTAATGTAAACTCAAGATTTATTTTTCCCGGTTTTGTATTGGGTTCAATTACTAAATCAACAAAAACATAATTCTTATTTTCCACTTTTGTAGCTGACGTTATTTTTACACCAGGGTAATTTGTTTTAATATCATAAGCAGATATATTATCTCCATGAATCATTAATTGCAGGTATGAGTCTTTCATTTCCACCCACCAGTTTGGCGGGCATATATTCGTTATGTTTTGGGAAAATAGATTAGCTGTTATATAAAAAGCAATGAGTAAAGAAAATATTTGTTTCATTATAAGTAAGATTAAAACTGATTATAAACACAATATATTTATGCAGTTCAAAAGTAAATAATAGATTCCTGAAAAGTAAATGGATAATTATTTATATGGTTTACTTTTCGCATTATTGCAATTATAAATTTTATAAAGATCTATGAATTTCAAAATAAAGACGGCTGCTCATTTTTTGAACAGCCGTTTCGTTTATTAACAAACTTAATTTAATATCCTGTATTTTGAGTAAGATTTGGATTTGCCACTATATCAGAAGATGGTAATGGAAATAAATTTAAATGATCACTTACATCTGAACCTGTAAATGAGCCTCCCTTAAATGCCCAATCATAGCCACTTGTAAATAATCCATATCGGATAAGATCGGTACGGCGATATCCTTCCCAATATAATTCCCTTACTCTTTCATCTAATACTTCTTCTGCAGTAATACTTGCAACATTTCCGCTTGCATCGCCATAAGCCCTTTCCCTTAATTCATTTACATATCCAACACCAACACCGGCATCACCAAAACCTCTTGCAGCACATTCTGCATACATAAGATACACATCCGCCAGGCGGAACATTGGAAAATCAGTATCAACATAATTACCAGTTGCATCTGATCCTACTTCACCAGTTGAAGTAATGTTTCTCCATTTTGCAACAGGCCATCCAACAGTAAATTGACCGAGTTCTGCATCGTCGCTGAATATAAGTGTTTGCCCATCAGTGAAAAATAAATTCCGTCCGTCTTCTGCAGGAAATATAGATGCAAATTCAGGTGTACCACGGTTGCCACCCCATCCAAATTGGACTCCGAAATAAGAAGAATCAATAGCACTCATTGGGTCGCCACCTATAGAAGCATGTGTTAAAAAAGTTGTGCCTCCAAATGTTTGTGTGAACATACCATCAAATGCAACAGGAAAAATTATTTCATTTGAGTTGTGATTATCAGCCATAAATAAATGTTCATAGTTTGGCTCAAGTGTATAACCTCCTTCTGAAATTATTTTACTGCAATATGTTGCGCAGTCGGTATATCTTTCTGTGCCGGTATAAACTTCCGAATTCAGATACATCTTTGCAAGTACAGTCCATGCCGCTGCTCTATCTGCTCTTGCATATTCATTTGTTTGCGGCGTAGGTAACAAAGTTTCAAGATCTTTTAATTCTGTTTCAATATAAGTAAAAAGGTTTGCCCTGGAAATTTGTTCAGGGAAAAATGCACCCACTAAATCATCTTCAGTAATAAATGGAACATTACCGAAGAGATCCATTGCATGATAATAACTTAATGCACGGAGAAATTTTGCTTCTGCACGATAACCACGGATCTTACCCATATCTGCATCAGAGAATCCTCTATCACTCATTTTTTCATCACTTGATTCCCGAATGAATTCATTACAAAGCGGGATTTGAAAAAAGATACGATAGTACATTGCTGTTACAAATGAATTGGTGCTGCTCCATTGCATTGTATTTAATTCAGGAATACCCAAATCGGTCCATGCACATTTTGCTTCGTCAGTTGAAAGCTCCTGCATGTTCCATAAGACTCTTACATATCCTGAAAAACCTTCATCAATTCCAAGAATATCCGGGTTACCTGCAGGCCCCTGGTTTCCGGTAAGTGCAAGCCCGGAATATAATTTCGCTAATACATGAATATAATTATTAGGATCTTCATAAAGCGTTGCCGCATTTATACCTGCCGGTGGCGCAAGATCAAGATCTTTGAAGCAGGATGTAAATGTGCTGCTCAACATAATGA
>JACMJP010000140.1 GCA_014380545.1 Chitinophagales bacterium
ATTGAAATAATCGCTGATGACCGGGAAATTTTTAGCGATGATATCATCCACACTTGTTTCACCTGTAGAAAATGTAACAGTTACTGCATCGCCTTTTAGTTGCTTTCCTGAAGCATCATAAATAGAATAATGCACAACAACTTTTCTTTCAAAATAATTTGCTCTAATGTCAAGGCAATGGTTATAATTCGTTATGAGTTCAAACTGGTTGATGAAAAGAAAAAGATTGGTTCCATATTTTTCTTTTAGTACAGATAACATTTCAGGGTTTTTTAAAACAGCATTCAAATATTTTTTTTGTTCTGTTTCTTCCACAACTTCTTTTTTTTTAAATACAGTTCCAAAACTATTCTCTCCGTTTTTTTCTATTTCCGGCTCTCCACCATTTCCAAAAATATCTTTTTGCTGTATTTCTTTATTCGCAGCACTGTCTTTCTCAAAAGCATCCATTGGCTTTTGATAAGTATATTGAATATTACTATAGATCATTTGAAGATCCTTTTGAGAATCGAGCGTTGTATCTGATAAAATACTGTAATTATCTGTTGCAATAATCCTTGTGCGTACATTGTAGTTTAGACCGTACCGGAACAATGTTGAAATATCCTCGGGTTGTTTTTTATTATGTTTTGCCAGTTCAGGATCAGAATCAGAAAGATAATTGAACATGTTAAATGGAATGATCATCACTTTGTTCTGAGGAGATGTTCCATTTAATAATTGGCCTTCTGCAGAGTTTTGTGCATTAGCTGAAAAAGAAAATATGATTGATATAAAAACAAATAGACCTGGAAAGAATTTACTTTTTTTTGTCATTAACTGAATATTTTAAACAGGTCGTTTCCAACAGCAAATACCATGAGTGCAAGCAACAACACCATTCCAACTACCTGGGCCCTTTCCATAAATTTATCAGATAATTTTCTTCTTGTTATGCTTTCAATGCCTATGAACATAATATGACCGCCATCCAATGCCGGTATAGGTAATAAATTCATAAATGCAAGCACCATACTTAATAACGCAGTGAGTACCCAGAAAGAATTCCAATCCCATTTTGGTGCAAATAATGATGTAATGCCGATGGGACTTGAAATAGAATCTTTTGCAGGAATATCCCCCTTAATAATTCTCCACAAACCAATAGCCTGAAAATAAAATACTTCAAATGCATCTCTTGTTCCATAGCTAATTGATTTACCTAGTGTGTACTTCACAGAATCATACTCATGTAATTTTACTACGGGCACAAATCCTATTCTTCCTTCATTATTTACAGGCACTGAATATTCCAATAGTGCTCCATTTCTTTCAATCCCAAATGCAAGCGTATTATTTTTATTTTGTTGCATAATATCTGTTAATTCAGAATAACACAACAATTCTTTTCCATCAATTGACTTTATGATATCACCTTCCTGAATTCCTGCATTTTTTGCATTAGGTATTGTATCAACAAATCCTTTAACCTTTACGCTACTCTTTATATCAAATAAACTTTGATTGCGCATCTTATCCCTAAAGGCACTGTCAGGAACAAAAACCTTCACTTGTTGACCGGCTCTTTCAACCATCACCTCACTTCCAAAATATAATCTTGCAGAAGCATAATCAGAATAACGATCAAATTCTTTTTCATTAATAGAAATAACTTTATCGCCTGTTTCAAATCCATATTTCTGTCCGGTTGTTGTCGCATAAATTCCACCTTCATTATTTACACCATCAACTGTTATAAAACTTTTCGTATAAACATTATGAATGAGGATATATAGGATAATTCCAAGAATAACATTCATTACAATTCCGGCTATCATCACAATAAATTTTTGCCAGTTTGGTTTAGAACGCAACTCCCAGGACTCAGGAGGTTTTTTCATTTGTTCCTTGTCCATGCTTTCATCAACCATACCTGCAATTTTTACATAGCCACCAAGCGGCAACCAGCCGATCCCGTATTCAGTATCTCCTCTTTTAACTGACCATATTTTTTTGCCCCATGCGTCGAAGAAAATAAAAAATTTATCTACTCTTACACCGAACATGCGGGCCGCAAGAAAATGCCCAAGTTCATGAATAAATACCAATATTGTGAGTGCTAAGATTAATTGTGCTACCTGTATAATTACCATAATATCTGCAAAATTCGTGAATTAAAAATGATTTTTCGTTATTGTTTGTGAAATTTATGAACGGGAAACCCATCGTTGTAGTTCATTTGCAATGGTTCTGTCGTTGCTGAGTCTTGCAGCTTTATTTTGCCCTCCAAGTTTACCCATGCTCTTCATGTATTCCCGGAATCCGTTCTTTTCTATAATTGTTATTTTCAATGGATGTAATATTTTTCCTGTTATAAGATCTTTGTAATAAATATTCTTTTGCTGCAATTGTTCATCTACTAACGACGCAAAACTTTCTAAATTATTTGGCGCCTGTTCAAATTCTATGAACCATTCATGATAAGGCAACACATTATTTTCCGGAGTTACCTGCGGGGCAACCGTAAACTCGGTTATATGTATGTTTTGTTCTTCTGCAACTTTTAATAAAGCATATTCAACCTCCTCTCCTATTACATGTTCGCCGAAAGCGGAAATAAAATGTTTTATTCTTCCTGTTACGACAATACGATGCGGAGTTGTTGAAACAAATTTTATTGTGTCCCCAATATTATATCCCCACAAACCCGCATTTGAATTTATAATAACCACATAATTAATTCCCAATTCAATATCCGCCAAAGTTAATCTTGTTGGGTTTTCATTGAATACCTCACTTGAAGGAATAAATTCAAAGAAAATTCCCGAGTCAACATTTAATAATAATCCTTCTTCCTGTTGAGAATCCTGATAAGCAATAAAGCCTTCGCTTGCGGGATATGTTTCTATGCTGTCAATTTTTTTTCCTATAATGTTTTCAATTTTTGCACGGTAAGGTTCATAGTTAACTCCACCATAAACAAACAATGAAAAGTTTTTAAAAATATCTTTTATCTTTTCCTTTCTGCTTAATTCAATCAGTTTTTCAAAATACATCAATACCCATGGAGGGATGCCGCTTATTAAACTCATATTTTCATGCATTGTTTCTTTGCAAATTGTTTCCACCTTTAATTCCCAGTCTTCAATACAATTTGTTTCATAAGAAGGCAGGCGGTTCTTTAATAAATAATTCGGCACATGATTATAAACCAATCCGCTTAATCTTCCTACTTTAATTCCATGCATATCAGTTAATGCAGGTGAGCCCTGCAGAAAGATCATTTTACCTTCAGTAAATGCAGCTTTTTTTGTTTCATTAATATATAACAGCAATGCATTTCTTGCAGAAGTAATATGATTAGGCATACTTTCCTTTGTGATGGGAATATATTTTACGCCGGATGTTGTTCCTGATGTTTTTGCAAAATAAATTGGTTTTCCTTTCCACAAAATATTTTCCTTTCCTTCTTTTAATTTTTCTATATAAGGTTTTAATCCTTCGTAATCTCTTACAGTAATTTGTTTAACAAAATCTTTATGTGAAGTAATGGTATTAAAATGATGATCAATTCCGAATTGTGTCTCTTTTGCGGAGACAATTAAATGTTGCATTACTTTTAATTGCCGATCCACAGGATTTTTATGCTGTGCTTTTACCTGCGCAGCAATTACTGACGCAAATGGTTTTGATAAAAGTGATTTAATTCCCACGGGCGCAAAGATAGGGAGTCAGCAGTCAACAGTCATCAATCTTCTTATACCAGTTTATAGTCATTATTCTTATTTAGATATA
>JACMJP010000020.1 GCA_014380545.1 Chitinophagales bacterium
CATGCTTTTTGATTTGAATAATATAATACTGTTTCATTCTTAAACGGATCATTTGCTTTTTTACCACCCGGCTTAAAAATTAATATCGCTAATATAATAAATGTTAGTATAATGGCTGCAAGCAAAACAACAAAAGCAATTTTTTTTTGCATAAAACAATTTCAAAGAACAAATTTACAAAGAGAAATGAGATTAAGCATTAGATTCCTTATACTTCTGAATTATTTTCATCTTTAATTGGGGGAAGGCTTAATATCATCTCTGCAATTTCTTTATCTTTTTCAAATACATGCAATTTAATGCCCCCGGTTAAAATATTAAAGAATGGATTCAATTCTGAATAATTTTCATTGCTTAGAAAACATAATATTTCATGTTGTTCCAAAACACCTCTTGCAATATTTGCTTCTGCAGAATTATGATAAGATGCAAGTATGATTATTTTATCTTCTGCCATTTTATTTTAATTCAGTAATCACTTCTCCAATACATCCGTTCGGTTGCCGGATATTGAGCATAGCGGCAAGTGTTGGAGCAATATCTGTTATATGTACGGTGCGATATGTTTTCCCGTGCGGAATTTTCCAGCCATACCATAGTAAAGGAACCTGTGTATCATAAGTGTAATGGGCGCCATGTGTTGAACCTGTTGATCCGTATTCCATCCAGTTTGGTTCATATTGAATAAAAATATCGCCGCTGCGTTTTTTATATATACCATTAATAAATATTTCTTTATAAAATGCCGGAATAGGCGCTTCATAAATTTTATCAATTACTAAAACATTTGCAATTCCTTCGATTTTTAATAATGATGATGTTATTTTTTCAGCAACATCTTCTACATTTATACTTGCCTCATGCAGCATTGAATCATTCAAATAAATATTTTGATTCGTGTATGATTTAACCCAATTGCCTGCACCAATTAAGGAATCAATTGCCGATTCAATTTTTGTTTGTAACACAACTTCGCTTAATATACCTGAAGGAATTTTCACACTTTTTGCATAACCCGGTGTTGGAGCAACGCCATGATCTGCTGTTAAAAAAATTACATAATTTCCTTTACCAATTTCTGTATCTAAAAATTGAATGAGAGAAGCAATATCCCTGTCGAAACGAAGATAAGTATCTTCTGTTTCAACTGAATAATTTCCGTAGCGGTGCCCTACATAATCAGTGGATGAAAAACTAACAGCAATAATATCAGTAATATTATCTTTTCCTAAACCTTCTTTTATTATTACCTCTTTTGTAAAATCAGCTGTAAATGAATTTCCGTAAGGTGTGCCTTTAATTATTTCTGTGTTTGCGAAGTTAGTAAACACATGCGGAAAAACAGGAGTTGTTTCACCTATAGCTATCCCCTCCCATGCTGTATTATCTGTTGTGCTGTTTGTATATTTTTCCTGGGCCAATAATAAATTCCACTCTTTTGATAAATATGTTGCTGCAATATTTTTTGCATTAAAATCTTTTGCCCATTGTGGCAGGTCCTGTAAATAAAATGTACTGCTTATCCATGCATTTGAATAGCCATCATACCAATAAGCTGCATTAGCAGTATGGCCTGCAGGAAGAATTGCCCCCCGGTCTTTTAATGCAACGCCAATTACCTTGCTTTTCATATTTGTAAATAACCGCAATTCATCGCACACTGTTGTTGTTAGCATGTTTTTCGGACTCATCATACCGCCTGAAGAAATTGTTCCAACTCCCTGCACAGTTTTATCACTTGCACAATACATACTTGTATTTGTATTTTCATCATACCAATCATTTGAAACAATGCCGTGAATTGCAGGAACTGTTCCTGTATAAATACTTGCATGACCCGGGCCTGTATAGGTGGGCACATAATTATATTGTGTATTCTCACAACTAAATCCTTCTTTCACTAATTTTTTAAATCCGCCTTCGCTGTAATTGTCCCAATAACGATATAAAAAATCGTAACTCATTTGGTCAACTACTATTCCGACAATTAATTTCGGTTTTGGTGGAATTTGATTTTGTGCGATTATTTGCAGGCTGCACAAGAGCATAACAAATGCTACAATACAAGAATATTTCATCTATATAATTTTTGTGGGAAGGTACAAAATTGTGCGTTTGCAGTTTTAAAATAAATAATTCCTGAAAATAAAAAAGCCCTGTTCTTTCAAACAGAGCCGTTACAAATTTTCAGGTTTAGAAAAAATTATTGCTTAGGAGTTTCTTCTTTTTTCGGCTTTTCAGCACTCATTCCAAAACCGATCTGCTCACAGCTTGCTGCTGATTTTGATAAAGATGCACCCGTACTATTTGCAGATGAAGAACTCATATCACTTCTACTTTTTGTTGAACAACATGATTTTGTTGACCCTGCCGAACAATTTGCAGCTTTATCTACGTCTGTTTTCTGCATATCAACTGCATTCACTGTTTGTGTAGATTTAGTGGCATCTGCTGCTGAAGTTGCTGTTTGTGCTGAAGCAAATGTTGCAATTGCTATAACACATGTTATTGTTACAAATATTTTTTTCATCTATTTTTTATTTTATTTAGTAAATATACTCTTTTTTTATCATTCAGGTGTTAATTCCTAGGCACCCTTGCAATCACAGTTTGTCCACCTTTTACCTTATCACCCAAATTTACTTCTACTTCTGCATTCAAAGGAAGAAAGAGATCTACCCGTGAACCAAACTTAATAAATCCGAATTCACTGCCTTGTTCTACTTCATCACCTTCTTCAACGTAAAATTTAATTCTTCTTGCTACAGTGCCTGCAATCTGACGCATGAGAATTTCCATGTTGTCATCCTCATCTTCAATCACAAAAGTTGTACGTTCATTATCAGTTGAAGATTTCGGGTGCCAGGCAACTAAAAATTTTCCCGGGTGATATTTAAAATATTTTACTTCGCCGGCAATGGGTGTACGGTTCACATGCACATTTTTCGGGCTCATGAAAATGGAAACCTGCAATCTTTTATCTTTAAAATATTCCCCTTCAAAAGTTTCTTCTATTACAACAACTTTTCCGTCAGCAGGAGAAATAATAGCTCCTTCTTCCTGGAATAACTTTCTTTTCGGGTTGCGAAAAAAACTCATCACAAAAAAAATAGATACTAATGATACAATTAAAAGGATTGCATGTAATGCCCTGTCGAGTGGAAATATGTTATGTACTAGGAAATTTATAATGACAAGAAAAAGCAAAAATCCAATAATTATTTTTCTGCCTTCCCGGTGTATGAATCTTAACATGTAAGCTATATGATTTGATGTAGAGACGCAAAATTAACGCAAAATGTTCACTTACCTGCTAACCCGTAAATGGCTGAGAACCCTTAAAAAGACTTTAACTTATAAAAATTGAATGATAGCTACATATAACCAAATAAAAGGAGCGGCAATCAAAGTACTGTCAAATCTATCTAAAAACCCACCATGCCCGGGTAAAATATTACTACTGTCCTTTAATTGAAGACTGCGCTTCAACATGCTTTCTATTAAGTCACCTAATGTTCCAAAAATCGAAATGATAATAGCTATGGTTATCCAATTTACGATTGTGAGAAACTCAAGATATTGACCCACTAAAATTGCCATGCCGATGGAAAAAATAAACCCGCCAATAAATCCTTCCCAGGTTTTCTTTGGTGAAATGCGTTCGAATAATTTATGTTTCCCTATCCCTCTTCCTATAAAGTATGCCATCACATCATATGTCCATACAATAAGAAAGTAACCGAGTACAAAGTACTGAGGGTTTCCTTCAACAAAAACTAATTCTTCAGGAATATTTGAATACTTTATTCTAGTAATTGGATATAATGGTATCGATAATAACATTGCGAACGGAACAACGCAATATAACATACCTATGATATTTAATCCAATATTAATAAATGAGTTATCTCTTTTTGCAAATAACTCGTAAATAAAAAAGAAACTAATCAATGGCACTATTATATTAAAAGAAAACTCATTTGCCATATTATAAAAACGTATTGAAAAGAAAGGTGCTACCACAAAGAAGAATAAAATTGTTCCTATTCCCAAGCTCAATATATACTCGAAAGAATTTGATCCACCCTTCAGTTTACTTACATTTCTCAAATATTCCCAATGCACTAAAACCGAGATCAGAAATAACACAATAATCAAACTATATTCATTCCACACCATCCCGGTAATTAAAACAGCCGCTCCTATAACAGAAGTAATAAAGCGTTGTGTAAGATTATTCATGTTCGGCATTGTAAATAATATTTAATGCTTTTTCCGCTTCTATATAGTGAACATAGATTTCAAGTAACCCAATATCATAGAATGAATCTTTTTTGTTAAAACAGACATATTTTATTTGTTCTTCCTCAAGAATGTACCTTATCCTGGAAAACAAAACCCTATTTTCTGTTGAATAGATCATCATCCAGTCTTTTTCCATCTCTGTATGTTTCAGTTGCCCTTTTGTAAAGGAAAAGAAAAAATATGAAAAACGGTAGTGAAAATAATGCTATTTGCCAACTTGCTTCTTCTGTAACATTTTCATCTATTATATTTTTATTCACCATAAAATAAGCAATAACACCCAGAAAATTATTAATAAAATGTCCGAGTATAGAAGTCCATAAACTTCCGCTCCAGGCAAATAAATATCCCAGCACAGCGCCAAGAATTAATCTTGGGAAAAAACCAAAAAATTGCAAATGCATAAAGCTGAAAAGAAATGCGGCTGACCAAACTGCAACATGTACATTTTTTGTGAGCTTATATAACATGCTTTGCAATAAACCCCTGAAAACAATTTCTTCGCCCACAGCAGCAAGTATGGCGATAATTAAAATATTTGCTATTAACCCGCTTACAGATGTTGCAGATAAAAATGCGTCTGTCTGAATTTTTGCCTGCTCTTCCATTTTACGCATCGCACTTTCTACATCACTTAAAAATGAAGGCAATTTTATATTCTGATTTAATTCATTAATATATCCTATCACACCAATTGAAGAAAAGAAAATAAAAAATACAAGTATGAATAAAACGACAGGTACTGATTTCTTCATCCCTGTTGCAGAAAAGAAATTATCTCCGCATAAATGCACAAAAAATAATGGTGCAAGAATATATTGTCCCAGCGATGCAAAAAGCTGATAACATTTCATTGCGTTTTTTTGTGTTCCACTTAGTTCATCTGCACTTTTAATTGTATCGAAACTATTAAAAAGATTTAGCAGATCAGCACCGGGGAAAATTACGTTTGTAATAAGCAAAGCAACGTATTGAAAAGCAATTCCTACCAATAATATAACTCCTATGAAAATAAAAAGCTTTGCAAACACCGGATACTGAGCAATTATTCCCTTCATTGCGTAATTTGTAATTTTGGGCAAAAGTAGTGAATGGTGAGTGGTGAATCATGAATGAAAAATACGAATGGTTAAGATAGCTAACATACAATTACCCGAATTTCCTTTATTGCTTGCACCCATGGAGGATGTGAGTGATCCGCCGTTTCGTGTATTGTGTAAGCGGCTGGGTGCAGATATGCTTTATACTGAATTTATTTCTACTGAAGGTCTAATCAGGCATGCAGAAAAGAGTGTAAAGAAATTAGATTTTTATGAAGAAGAACGGCCTTTGGGTATCCAGATATTTGGTGCGGATATAGAAGTGATGAAAGGTTGTGTTGAAATTATTGAAGAAGCAAAACCTGATCTGCTGGATATTAATTTCGGTTGTCCCGTAAAAAAAGTTGTGTGTAAAGATGCCGGTGCAGGAATATTAAAAGATGTTCCAAAGATGATCCGTTTGACTGAATCAATTGTAAAAGCAACAAACCTTCCGGTAACTGTAAAAACAAGATTAGGCTGGGACAGCAATTCAAAAAATATAATGGATGTTGCAGAACGTTTGCAGGATGTTGGAATTAAAGCCCTGGCTATTCATGGCAGAACAAGGGAACAAATGTATAAAGGCGATGCTGACTGGACATTAATTGGTGAAGTAAAAAATAATGCAAGAATTCATATTCCTATTTTTGGCAATGGTGATATTGATTCACCGCAAAAAGTTTTGGAATATAAAAATAAATATAGTGTTGATGGCGTAATGATCGGTAGGGCAGCAATTGGGTATCCCTGGATTTTTCGGGAAATAAAACATTATTTAAAAACTGGAGAAATATTAGCACCACCATCTATTGAAGAAAGAATTGAAGTTTGCAAACAACATTTACAAAAATCAATTGAATGGAAAGGAGAGGTATTGGGTATTTTAGAAATGCGCAGACATTACACAAATTATTTTAAAGGTATTCCGAATATAAAACATTACCGTTCTCAACTGGTAACATTAAATTCCTTTGATGAAATAATACAAATACTTGATGAGGTGGGTAACCTGGAAGTAGAGGTATTAGCTGCATAATCTACAAAACACCTTTTTATTTTACAATTTTTAATTTCTATTTTCGTCACTTCATTTAACCTTAAAACCAAATAATCATGTGGATACTTCTTGTAATTGTTGGCGCATTGTTGCTCATCGGCATTGGGTTATATAATACACTAATAAGCAGAAAAAATAATGTAGAAAATGCATTCGGAACAATTGATGCAATGCTTAAAAAACGTTTCGACTTAATTCCAAACTTAGTGGAAACAGTGAAGCAATATATGAATTATGAAAAAGACACACTTTCTAAAATTGTTGAACTGCGTAATTCCATCCAATCAAACCCAACAATGCCTGCAGAAGAAAGAATAGGGATTGAAAATCAATTAACAGCACAGCTTTCCCAATTGCGAATTGCAGTTGAAAATTATCCTGACTTAAAAGCGAATCAAAACTTTATTCAACTGCAGGCAACATGGACAGAAATAGAAGAACAAATATCAGCGGCCAGAAGAACATATAATGCAGCAGTAACTGCTTATAACAATGCAGTACAAATGTTTCCTACAAATATTTTTGCAGGCATGATGAATTATAAAACCATGGAAGTACTGAAAATTGAGGAAGCAGAAAGAAAAAATATTTCAGCTAAAGATCTGTTTAATTAATGCAAACTTTTTAAACAGTTATTCGTTATTTTGTTCAACTAAAATTTAATCAAATAATATGAACACAACTTTTGGAATTTTATTACAGGAACAGGCGTCAGGAAATTCAAGTATGCTTGGGGCATGGATCATTGGTATTGTATTCGCCGTTCTCGGTATGGTAGCAAGCGGAATATTAAAAAGTAAATTCAAAAAATATTCACAAATACCTGTACGGGGCGGTTTAACAGGAAAAGATATTGCAGAACGAATGTTGCGGGAAAATGGAATTACGGATGTACAGGTTATCTCTGTAGGGGGTCAATTAACAGATCATTATAATCCTGCTAACAAAACAGTAAACCTTAGCGAATCAGTTTATAATACAAATAGTATAGCTGCAGCAGCAATTGCCGCTCATGAATGCGGCCATGCTGTGCAACATGCTACAGCCTATTCATGGTTGCAATTCCGTTCTAAAATGGTACCTGTTGTAAGTGTTGCCTCTCAGTGGGTAATGTGGGTGATACTTGCGGGAATATTTTTAGTAAACACATTCCCGGGATTACTCCTTGGCGGAATTATTTTATTCGGTTTAACAACAGTATTCAGTTTTGTAACCCTGCCTGTTGAATTTGACGCAAGCCGCAGAGCAATTGTATGGCTACAGGGGTCAAGCGTAGGAGGAACAATGGAAATGGGCAAAGCAAAAGATGCCTTAAGATGGGCAGCATTAACGTATGTTGTTGCAGCTTTGGGTTCACTTGCAACATTGCTTTATTACATTATGATTTATATGAATCGCAGGTAATAAATCAATAGTATAAAAATTTTAGGTACAAATTTTTACTGATAACCAGCGACTTACAGATGTAGGTCGCTTTTTATTTATATATTCCTTGTATTCATGCAGGTGCAATTTTATCTTTGCAGCCCCTTTATTTAAAGGGAAAAATTAAAAAAGAAAACCTGTTACAGTGGATACATTAAGTTTCAGAACAAAATCAGCAAATAACCAAACCGTTATTCGTGATTGGTATATAGTAGATGCTGACGGCAAAACACTTGGCCGTATTTCCAGCAAGATTGCCGCAATATTGAGAGGAAAAAATAAAGTGTACTTTACTCCGCATACTGACTGTGGTGATTATGTAATTATCATCAACGCAGAAAAAGTAAAACTTACCGGCAAAAAAATGCTCGAAAAAGAAGTTGACTGGTTCACTGGTTACCCGGGAGGAAGAAAAGTTGCTAACCCAAAAACAGTTTTAGCAAAACAACCACATAAATTACTTGAACGCAGTATTAAAGGAATGCTTCCACATACTAAACTCGGCAGCCAGATGTATAGAAAATTATTTGTGTATGCAGGAACAGAACATCCGCATGGTGCACAAAAACCTAAAACTTTAAACTTTTAAAAAATGGAAATAATTAATGCAGTAGGCAGAAGGAAAGCATCCGTTGTAAGGGCTTTCCTCAGAAAAGGAAAGGGAAAAATTACCGTTAACGGGAAAGATTATAAAGACTATTTTAAAATACCCATGTTGCAAAACCAGGTAACATTACCTTTTGAAGTTATTGCTGTAGGTGGTGATTATGATATTACCTTAAATGCAAAAGGCGGCGGCACTACAGGGCAAGCTGAAGCGGCAAAACTTGCCATTGCAAGAGCACTTGTTAAAATTAATGCAGAACATAAACCGGCATTAAGAGAAAAAGGACTTTTAACCCGTGACAGCCGTGTAGTGGAACGTAAAAAACCAGGCTTACGCAAAGCCCGCAAAAAGAGCCAATTCTCTAAACGTTAACCTCAAAACCTCAATAACAAAATGGAAAAATTATCATATAACGAATTATTGGAAGCAGGGGTGCACTTCGGACACTTACGCAAAAAATGGAATCCTAAAATGTTGCCTTATATTTTCATGGAGAAGAAAGGCATTCATATTATTGATCTTTATAAAACACTTGAAAAATTAGATGAAGCTGCTGCGGCAGTTCGTTCTATAGCGAGATCCGGAAAGAAGATCATGTTCGTGGCTACTAAAAAACAGGCAAAAGAAATTGTGGAGGAGCAGGCAAGAAGAGTGGGGATGCCTTTTGTTTCTGAACGCTGGCTTGGTGGCATGCTTACGAATTTTTCTACTATAAGAAAAAGTATTAAAAAACTGCAGACGATTGACAGAATGTTGAACGATGGTTCTGCAGAAAGTATGACTAAGAAAGAAAGACTTGTTCTAAGTCGTGAAAGAGATAAACTTGAAAGAGTTATTGGAGGTGTTGCTCAATTAAACCGCTTACCTGCCGCATTATTATTAGTAGATATTGGCCAGGAGCATATTGCTCTTGCGGAAGCTGTGCGTTTAAATATCGGAACTATAGGAATGGTGGATACCAATTGTGATCCTAATAAAGTCGATTTCGCTGTTCCGGCAAATGATGATGCAGCAAAATCAATTCAAATTATTATAAAATATCTTACTGATGCAATTGCTGAAGGTCTAGAAGAACGGGCAAAAAATAAAGAAGAAATAGATGAGGCGGCAAAACAGGAAAGATTAGATGCAGGAGATGAGGATATGAAAGATCTGAAAATTGATGATGGTGATGAAAATAAAAGAGGAAGGCCAGGCGACCGCTTTAAAGGAAAGGGAGATAAAAGACCTCCGCAAAGAAAACCCTTATCAAGAAGACCGGGCAGCAGATAAAATTTATTTTCTGTGGGCTCACTGGTGAAAAATAATCCCTGAACGAATTATAATTGATCAATGTTCTCGTCAGTTAGAATCAATTAAGTAATTAAAAAATAAATGGGCGGTGTAACACTGAACATTAAATAATTAAAGAGTAAATAAAATGACAGTAACAATTAGTGCCAGCGATGTAAACAAACTGCGCCAGATAACAGGTGCGGGAATGATGGATTGTAAAAAAGCATTAACCGAAACAAACGGTGATTTTGAAGCAGCTATTGACTGGCTGCGCAAAAGGGGCCAAAAGGTAAGCGAAAAAAGAGCTGACCGGGAAGTGAATGAAGGTGTTGTAATTGCAAGGGTGAATGATGATAAATCTTACGGAATTATTTTGAGCGTTGGCTGCGAAACAGACTTTGTTGCGAAGAACGAAGACTACGGAATTTTTGCAAATGCAATTGCTGATATCGCAATGAAAAATAAACCTGCAGATAAAGAAGCTTTATTGAATTTGCAAATGGCGGAAAATACAGTTGCAGAAAAAATTGCTGAGCAGGTTGGTAAAATAGGTGAGAAAATTGAAATTGCAGATTATGCTTTACTAACAGGTGAAACTGTAATTGCCTATAATCACTCAAATGGTAAAGTGGGGGTGCTGGTTGCGTTAAATAAAAAAGGTGAAACAGCAGAAGCAACAGGAAAAGATATTACCATGCAAATTGCTGCAATGAACCCGATAGCAATTGATAAAAGTGATGTGCCTGAAGAAGTGAAACAAAGGGAAATGGAAATTGGAAAAGAACAGGCAAGAGCTGAAGGAAAACCGGAAGCTATTCTTGAAAAAATTGCGATGGGGAAATTAGAAGCATATTATAAAGATTCAACATTGCTAAACCAGAAATTTGTAAAAGACAACTCTAAAACAATTAAAGAAGTATTAACAGGAACGGATAAAGACCTCACTGTTACGGCATTTAAAAGAGTTGCGCTGGGAGCGTAAAAAAAATAAAAAGGTAATTATTAAAGGGTTCAAATTTTTTTGAACCTTTTTTATTTTCTACAGGTAAGATTATCGAATTCTGCAAAAAACAAATTTTTGTTTTGCGGTATTTGCCACCTAACAGTGAGAGAATATGTTCTACTTTGCATAAAAAGTTAATCTGCAATTATTCTTTTATTAATGTTTAACTTTCAATATAAATGAAAACCCTTTTTTCTATATTCATTCTTACCTTATCCATTATTGGGTGCGATAAAAATATGCACAGCGGTGTTACCGGGACAGTTTTAGATAAAACTACAAATACACCTGTAGCTGAAGCTGAAGTGGGTTTATTTGAGAAAGATGCAGAAATATTTGGCGGTTTTGGCGGAGTGCTTCTTGAAACTAAATATGCTGAATCCGATGGCTCATTTTATTTTGATTTTACAGAAAGAAGCGGATATAACTATTATGTACATGCAATAAAAGATCAATACTTTAATGACCAAAGCAATAATATAACTTATGTACATAATGGGGATGAAGATGTAATTGTGTATTTGCAGCCGGAAGCCTATTTGAGGGTACATATAAAAACTGTAAATGAATATGAAATATTTGACCATATGAGTGTTAATGGAACTGGTGAGGGAGCATTTTATGGAAATACTGTAGATA
>JACMJP010000021.1 GCA_014380545.1 Chitinophagales bacterium
ATGCCATCGTAAAAGGCATGCTGCAACACAGCCGTAGTACAAACAATGCAACAAAAGTACCAACTGATATCAATGCATTAGCCGATGAATATTTACGATTGGCTTATCATGGCCTGCGTGCAAAGGATAAATCATTCAATGCAACTATGAAAACTGATTTTGATAAAAGTATCGGCAACATCAATATCATTCCGCAGGATATTGGAAGAGTGATATTGAATTTAATTACAAATGCATTTTATGCAGTAAATGAAAAGAAAAAACAAAGCACTGACAATTATGAACCAACTGTTTCTGTGCGTACAAAAAAAATGAATGATAAAATAGAAATCAAGGTGATGGATAATGGCAACGGCATTTCTCAAAAAGTACTGGATAAAATTTTTCAACCTTTCTTTACCACCAAACCCACCGGGCAAGGAACAGGTTTAGGATTATCTTTAAGCTATGATATTATTAAAGCACATGGCGGGGAAATAAAAGTGGAAACAAGGGAAAGTGAAGGTTCAGAGTTTATTATTATATTACCAAAATAAATATTGATATGAAAATTTTAGTAGTTGACGACGAAAGAGATATTCAAACATTGTTTGAGCAGCGTTTCAGAAAAGAAGTTCGTGACAAGGTGTTAGAATTTGTATTTGCATTTTCCGGAGAAGAAGCGTTGACATATTTAAATCAGCATGAACATGAAGCTGTTTTAATTTTATCCGACATCAACATGCCCGGCATGAGTGGTTTAGAATTGCTCGGCTATATAAAACAAAAATATGTAAAACCGCCTCCTGTTGTTATGATGATAACTGCTTATGGTGATGCAGAAAATTTTAATGCAGCAAAAAAATTGGGCGCAGATGATTTTTTAACTAAACCGGTTGACTTTATTTTATTAAAAGAAAAACTTAAACTAACACATAATGGCGAAAATATTAGTAGCGGATGATGAGGTAGATTTGGAATTGCTCATCAAACAGAAATTCCGCCAGAAGATACGGGAGCAACAATATGAATTCATATTTGCTGTAAATGGCAATGATGCACTAGATAAAATTCATCAACATCCTGATATTGATATTGTATTAAGCGATATCAATATGCCGGAGATGGATGGATTGACCTTACTAAGTCGTCTGAGTGAATCAAGTCCCTTAATTAAAGCAGTAATTGTTTCTGCTTATGGCGACATGGAAAATATACGTACTGCAATGAACCGTGGTGCTTTCGACTTTATTACCAAACCTATTAATTTTGAAGACCTATCGGTAACGATGGAAAAAACAATTAAACATGTTCTGCAAATTCGGGAAACACTTAAAGCAATAAAAGAAAATAATATCCTGAAAATGTATGTGGATGAAACTGTATTAAATTTTATGGGTGGCCGTGAATTTGAATCGTCATTAATGGCAAATGAAAATGTGGAAGCAACAGTGGCTTTTATTGATATCTGCAGTTTTACTTCCATCAGCGAAAATGAAACCCCGGATACTGTTGTGAAATTATTAAACAATTATTTTGATGTTATTGTAAAAGAAATTATTGCGCAGGGTGGTTATATTGATAAATTTATCGGTGATGCCGTCATGGCTGTTTTTCGTGGCGATTATCATCTTGATAGAGCAATTGATGCTTGTATTGCTGCAAGAACACAAATAGAAAAATTACCTTCTTTATCAGAAAATGTTTCTTTTACACCCAAAGTTTCCATCGGTATCAATAGCGGAGAAATGATTTCAGGCAATATCGGCTCTTCCAGTCTCCGCCGGTTAGACTACACAGTAATTGGCGATACGGTAAATACAGCGCAACGCTTGCAAACAGCCGCCGGTGAGGGGAAAATATTAATTAGCGAACAAGCTTATGAAAAAGTAAAAGAATCATTTAATTGCAATAAAGTAGGAGAGATAAGTTTTAAAAATAAAACCAAACCCATGCATGTGTATGAAGTGATGGGTTGAAGATTAAATTATTCATATCTTTATTTAATTCAGGATGACTTACTTTTTAGTTGAAGTTTTATTTTCATTTTTATTGAAAACAAGAATGAATAGTATTTTGTATTTTCGCCAATTGTGTACAATTTAAATTGCGCATAAAATTAGAAATATAATAATGTCTAAAAAATATAAAAGCGATGCTATAGAATGGAAAAATGTATTGAACATTAAAAACTTTTTGCAAATTTTGTCGGGTGTAGGTTTAGCTGTGCTTGCAATGAAAGGTTTTATGATACCCAACAAGTTTATGGATGGTGGTATTACGGGTATATCAATTTTGCTGCATGAACTATTTCACATCAACATCAGCTTTTTAGTTATAATACTGAATGCCTTATTTATTTACTTAGGTTATAAAAGAATTGGGAAAACTTTTGCATTGCAAACAACCATTGCAGTTATCTTACTTGCTCTTGGATTACTTTTTATTGAAATAAATCCTATTACAACTGATAAATTATTGATTGCATTTTTTGGTGGCATATTAATCGGCACCGGGGTTGGTTTAGTAATAAGGGGTGGCGGGGTAATAGATGGTGCTGAAGTAATTGTTGTTTTTACAAGAAGAAAAATAGGATTTTCAAGCACTGAAATCATCATGCTTTTCAATACTGTAATATTTGCCGTAGCTGCTTTAGAATTTGGTATCGAAACAGCTATGTATTCCATCATTACCTATTTTGCTGCAACAAGAGCAACACATTATGTTGTGGACGGCATTGAAGAATTTACAGCTTTAAATATCATTTCAGCACAACAGGAAGAAATAAAAAGTTTGTTAGTAAATGAATTGAAAAAAGGTATTACTGTATATAAAGGAGAAAGAGGATATTTACCCGGAAGCTTTGATATTAAAACAGATTGTGAAATTATTGTTACCATTGTTACCCGTTTGGAAATAAAACATATTCATGATGCTGTAATAAATATTGACCCAAAGGCATTTGTTTATGTACATAGCATTAAAGAAGCAACCGGAGGAATTTTAAAACATAAGGTTCATGCAAATTAATAATCGAATGAAAGAATTTGTGATCAGTTTATTGAAAACCAATGTGCCCCTCTTTTATTATTTCCATACATTTGAACATACTTTATATGTGATGGAAAAAGCTATCGAGATAGGGGAAAATGAAAATTGTTCAGAACATGAAATGGAATTGTTAAGTGCTGCCGCATTGTGGCATGATACAGGCTATATTAAAATATATTTCGGCCACGAAGAAGAAAGTTGTATCATGGCTCAGAGATATTTGCCTGAATATGGATATTCACCTGATGAAATAAATAAAATATGCGGGATGATAATGGCTACTAAAATTCCGCAATCACCCAAAAACAAATTAGAAGAAATAATTGCTGATGCTGATCTTGAATATCTTGCTACTTCCAAAGCAGCATTCTTTTCTGAGAAATTATACCGGGAATTACATTACCGTAATCAATCTTTGACGCAGGAAATGTGGAATGAAAAGCAAATTTTGTTTTTACAAAACCATAAATACTTTACAAAGTATTGCATCAAAAATAAAACTCCTCAAAAATTATTATATCTCAAACAACTGATTGAAGAAAAATAAATATCGTAAGCACTTTCAGATAAAATGAAATATCTTCTTCCTCTATTTTAACCGATTTCTCACATTCATTCTCAATTAATTGTGCGATTGAATAAAATTTCTTACGTTTGGGTTGCCATAGTTAAAATAAATAAACTTCTAACTCTAAGAACTCATTTATGAATTCCACCATTCCTGCTGTTCGCCAGCTTGCCTGTATCATGTTTACAGATATTGTTGGATATACCGCCCTGATGGGTGAAGATGAACAAAAAGCTTTTTCAGTATTAAAAAGAAACAGGGAGATACAGCGCCCGATTATCGAAAAATTCGGCGGCACATGGATCAAAGAACTCGGCGATGGAATTCTCGCAACTTTCCCAAGTGTTACAGATTCTGTGCTGGCTTCTGCAGCTATTCAAATTGCCTCATACAGAGAAACTAATTTCCATTTGCGCATCGGTTTACATTTAAGTGAAGTAATATTTGAAAATGGTGATGTGTTTGGCGATGGAGTAAACATTGCTTCCCGCATTCAATCATTGGCAGATGTTGGTGGAATATTAATCTCTGAAACTGTACAAAAAAATTTAACAAATAAAAGAGGCATTGAAACAAAATTATTGGGTGATGAAAAATTAAAAAATGTAAAAGAGGCAATTACTCTTTATAAAGTAATCATCACAGATGATTATATTGCGGAACCGATACCTGAAACAAAAAAAGAAACACCCGGTCTTATCGGAAAAAGTATTGCAGTAATGCCTTTTGTAAATTTAAGCAAAGATGAAGAACAGGAATATTTCAGTGAAGGAATTGCAGAAGAAATTATTGTAACATTATCAGGTATTAAAAATTTAAAAGTTGTAGGCAGGCGTTCTTCCTTTCAATTTAAAGGAGGAACAACTCCGGTTTCAGAAATTGGAAAAATATTAAATGTAAGCACCATTTTAGAAGGAAGTGTAAGAAGGCATGGAAAAGGGTTGCGCATTTATGCCGAGTTAATTAATATTGAAGATGGCTGTCAATTATGGGCCGAAAAATATGACAGGGAGATCACTGATATGTATGATATACAGGATGATATTGCTTCTAACATTGCAGAAAAATTAAAAGTAACATTTCATGAACAGGAAAGCAGACAAATGCCTGTAAATATGGAAGCCTATGAATTGCTTTTGAAAGGAAGGTTTTATGTAGAGAAATATGTTGAAGGATTTGAAAAAGCACTCGCATGTTTTACAAGGGCTATTGAGATAGACCCGGGTTATGGAGAAGCATATACGGAACTTGCGAAATTGCACTTTTTATTTACCATGAATTTATTTTTCACACCACGGGAAGGTTTTGAAAGGGCAAAATTTTATGCTGAAAAAGCATTGTCGTTAAATAGTGAATTGGGTGGTGCGCATTATGTGTTGGGCCAAATTAATTTCTGGTATTACTGGGATATGGAAAAAGCGAAAAAAGAATATGAATTGGCGGAGCATTCCAAAGTATCTTTTTATTTTACAGGTGTTGTGCTTGATCCGTGGTATCATGCCTTTGGATATGGTGATTATGATGCCGCATTAAAGTCCATTTATAAAATATTAGAAACTGATCCACTTTCATTTTTTGCAATGCTGCACCTCGGTTATTTTTATACATTCGGCAAAATGCCAAATGAAGCAAGAGAAGTATTAAATAAAATACTTGCAGCGGTTCCAGGTTTTTCTGAAGCAGAAAGATTGATTGCTTATAACTACTTTTTTGAAAATGATATTGAAAATGCATTATTACATGCCCGCAAAGCTGCAGCAATGTCTCAGGGAATCGGCTGGGCGCAAAATACGCTCATTATTGCATTAGCGAGACATGGAGACCATGCAGAAGCACGGGAATTACTGGCAGCTTATGAATCTCAAAAGGGTCCGCTCTGTATTTCGCCAATCGGAATAGCTTTAGTGCATACATATCTCGGTGATTTTGACACTGCATTTCAGTATCTTGAAAAAGCAATTGATTATCATGACATCTGGATAATGTCATTAAAATATAATCCTGAATATGATCTCCTGAGAAAAGATGAGAGATTTGAAAAAATTCTTCAAAAAGTAGGATTTACTGATTAAATAAAATCATCGAACTTATATTTATTATGTCCACAACCACAACTCCAAAACTCTTAGGTCATGAATATATTCAGACTGATGAAGATGCCATTGCGGCAAAAATGGTTGATGAATTAGAAGCGCAGGTAACCCGCATGTATGAAGATAAAAAAATGTTGCGGCAGATTCATACAAAAATGCACGGTTGTGTGAGAGCAGAATTTATTGTTGACCATGATTTACCGGCAAATCTTAAGGTTGGGATTTTCAGTGAAACAAAAACATATCATGCATGGGTACGTTTTTCAAATGCAAGCACAGTTCCAAAACCGGATAAGAAAAAAGATGTGCGGGGTGCCGCAATTAAACTCATGAATGTTCCCGGAGAAAAAATACTGAATGATGAAGCCTTGCAAAAAACCCAGGATTTTTTATTGATGAGCAGTGAAACATTTTTTTCAAGAAATGTA
>JACMJP010000141.1 GCA_014380545.1 Chitinophagales bacterium
AATTCAAGTGCAAATTCTTTTGTTTTGATTCCGCCGGAGGCTTTTATTTTTATTTGTGGTTTTAAATTTTTACGCAGGAGTTCCACAATTTCAACTGTTGCACCCGGTACATTTATTCCCGTAGAAGTTTTAAAATAATCAACGTTATAATCATTTACAATTTTGCAGAGCAATTCAATTTCTACTTCTGATAAGATTGCTGTTTCCCCAATTACTTTAATAATTTTACCATCGCTGTGTACTAATTTACTGAGTGTTTCAATTTCATTCTCCACAGTTTCCCAATCATTATTTTTTATTGCTGCAATATTTGCTACAACATCTATATGATGTGCGCCCCTGCTTAAAGCATCTTCGGTTTCTTCAAATTTGCTTATGGTAGAATTATAACCGAAAGGAAATGCAACAACAGTTGCAACTTCAATTTGTGTCCCATCCAAAATAGAAAGCGCATCATCAACAAAATATGGCGGAATACAAACTGCTGCAAATTTATGTATCATCGCTTCATTGCAAATTCTTTCTATATCAGCAATAATAATATCCGGTTTTAAAATAGTGTGTTCAATGGCGCCTTTTAATTTTAGTATTTCGCTCATGTTGTAAATATAGTTTATTAAAATAAAAATGGCTGATGTAGACATCAGCCATGAAAAATTTTATTGATATTAAATGTTCTTATTCCCTTAGTAAACATACATAATGTAAGCGACGCATCATTCATTCGCACCATGACAATTTTTATATTTCTTACCACTACCGCAGGGACAAGGATCATTTCTTCCAACTTTTTTCTCCACCCTTACAGGTTCTAATGGTTTGCGTTCCTGTGTGTTTTGTCCACCGGGTCCTTTATTAACTCCACCATCTTCACGGCTTGTTTTTAGCTGGCTCATATCTGTTTTGCGTTGTGCCTGCGCAGCTTTCACTTCATCGCTTGTTCTTATCGGAATATTACCTTTGAAAATAAAAGATGCTATTTGTTTATTTACTTCGCTAAGCATTTGTTTAAACATATTAAATGCTTCGAATTTATAAATGAGCAGCGGATCTTTTTGCTCATAAACTGCACTTTGTACACTTTGTTTTAAATCATCCATATTGCGTAAATGATCTTTCCAGTCTTCATCAATAATAATTAAGCTGATACTTCTTTCAATTGCATTCATTATTTCCAAACCATTTGTATCGTTCGCTTTTTTTAAATTCACCAATACATTTACTCCTTTTCTTCCATCCGTAAAGGGCACTACAACATTTTGTAAAGTCTCTCCCTGTTTTTCATACAAGTCTTTAATGAGCGGGAATGCTTTTGCAATTAATGCCTGCTGCTTTCTCTTATAAAAATTTCGAACATGCTCAAATAATCTTTGTGATAATTCATCTGTCTTACCTGCTTCAAATTCTTTTTTGCTTATTTCGGGCTCCATGCTGAAGTAGCGGATCACATCTAAAGTAAATGCTTCATAATCATTACCACTTTCATGCGTATTCACGATCTCTTCGCACAACTCCATAAAGGTGTTATTCAAATCAACACTTAATCTTTCGCCATCTAATGCATGATTTCTTTTTTGATAAATTAAATTTCGCTGGCTGTTCATCACATCATCGTACTCTAATAATCTTTTTCTTATACCAAAGTTATTTTCTTCCACTTTTTTCTGCGCCCGCTCAATTGATTTCGTTATCATGCTATGCTGAATTACTTCGCCTTCTTTATAACCCATCGTATCCATGATTTTTGAAATTCTCTCACTGCCAAACAAACGCATTAAATTATCTTCAAGTGAAACATAAAATTCAGTTGAACCCGGATCTCCCTGTCTTCCTGAACGTCCTCTCAACTGACGGTCAACTCTTCTTGACTCATGTCTTTCAGTACCGATAATTGCTAAGCCTCCTGCTTCTTTTACACCCGTTCCTAATTTAATATCTGTTCCCCGGCCAGCCATGTTTGTCGCAATGGTAACAGCAGATGTTTTACCTGCTTCTGCAACAATTTCCGCTTCCCGCTGATGTTGTTTCGCATTTAATACATTGTGTTTTATTCCTTTAAATTGCAGCATCTTACTAAGCAATTCAGAAATATCAACGGAGGTTGTACCAACCAAAACCGGCCTTCCTTCTTTTGTTAATTCATCAATGCGATTAATTACTGCATTATATTTTTCTTTTCTTGTTTTATAAACATAATCTTCAATATCTTTTCTGATATTTTGCCTGTTTGTAGGAATGGCAGTTACATCCAATTTGTATATTTCCCAAAATTCTCCCGCTTCTGTTTCGGCAGTTCCCGTCATGCCGCATAATTTATGATACATGCGGAAATAATTTTGTAAAGTAATTGTTGCATACGTTTGTGTAGCTGCTTCCACTTTCACATTTTCTTTTGCTTCAATTGCCTGATGTAATCCATCACTGTACCTTCTTCCTTCCAGGATACGGCCTGTTTGTTCGTCAACAATTTTCACTTTTCCATCCATCACCACATACTCAACATCTTTTTCAAATAATGTGTAGGCTTTTAATAATTGCTGGATGGAATGTATGCGTTCGCTTTTAATTGCGAAGTCCTGCATGAGTTTATCTTTCTCTGAAATTTTATCTTCTTTTGTAATATCTGATTTTTCAATTTCAGCAACAGCACTTCCCACATCCGGTATCACAAAAAAGTTTGTATCCTCACCATCACCGGTAATTACTTCAATTCCCTTATCAGTAAGATCGACTGAATTTTGTTTTTCTTCAATTACAAAATACAGGTCCTGGTCAATCTCCGGCATACGTTTATTTTTTTCTGAAATATAAACGCCTTCTGTATCTAATAATAATTGACGAACACCGGGTTCACTTAGAAATTTAATGAGTGCATTATTTTTTGGTAAGCTGCGATATGCTTTTAATAGTGCAATACCTGCTTCCTTTTGTTTTCCTTTTTCAGAGAATAATTTTTTTGCATCGATAAGAAAAGTGTTGTGAATCTTTCTTTGTGTTTCAAATAATTTTACAATACGGGGTTTTAAATTTTCAAATTCCTGTATATCGCCCTTAGGAATAGGTCCGGAAATAATTAACGGAGTTCTTGCATCATCCACCAAAACTGAATCCACTTCATCTACCATTGCAAAGTGATGTTTACGTTGCACTTTTTCATCAGAGTTGCGCACCATATTATCCCGCAAATAGTCAAAACCAAATTCATTATTAGTTCCATAAGTAATATCACACAAATATGCACTCCTTCTTTCTGCAGAGTGTGGTTGATATTTATCAATACAATCTATCGTAATTCCGAGAAAATTAAATATCGGGGCATTCCATTCACTGTCCCTCAATGCCAGATAATTATTTACGGTTACTAAATGTACACCTTCACCAACTAACGCATTTAAATACGCAGGTAATGTGGCTACCAATGTTTTTCCTTCACCTGTTGCCATCTCCGAAATTTTTCCCTGATGCAAAATAATTCCTCCAATTAATTGAACATCATAATGCACCATATTCCACTTTATAGATCCTCCTGCAGCAAGCCATTCATTTTTATATGTTGCTTTATCCTCCTCTATTGTTACAAAATCTTTTGTTACAGAAAGATCACGGTCTAATTGATTTGCAGTAACAATAATTTCACCATTTTCTGAAAATCTTTTTGCTGTTTCTTTTACAACTGCAAATGCTTCAGGTAATATTTCAAACAGTATTTTTTCAATTTCCTTATCCCTGTCTTTTATTTCAACATCTATTTTTTTGTAGATCGCATCTTTTTCGCCCACCTCATCAATATCAAGTGCTTCACCTTCAGCCTTTAGTTTTGCTATTTCTGCATCAATACTTTTTAAGTGTTCCTTGATTCTTACTTTGAATTCATGAGTTTTGCTGCGGAGTTCATCATGACTTAATGAAGATAATTTTGCAAACTCTGCATTGATTTTTCCCACCAATGGTTCAATTGCCTTTACATCTTTTTCATGTTTACTTCCGCC
>JACMJP010000142.1 GCA_014380545.1 Chitinophagales bacterium
ATCGCTAAACATGTTTAATGGCAGCATCACATTTTCTTCCACGGTCATAGAATCAAATAAGGCAGCCCCCTGAAATAACATACCTATTTCCCGCTGAATTTTTTTTCTTTCCGTTTTTTCCATGGAATAAAAATTCTTGTCATGATAAAGAATTTCTCCTGCATCCGGAATTAATAATCCAACCATACATTTCATCAGAACAGTTTTTCCTGATCCGCTGATGCCAATAATGAGATTTGTTTTTCCTGCTTCAAATACTGCAGAAATATCTTTTAATACCCGTTGCTGTCCAAAATTTTTATTTACGTTCTTTACCTCTATCATAATAATAATTCCGCAATAATATAATCTGCCAATAAAATAAAAATACATCCCAGCACTACAGCCTGTGTACTTGCTTTACCAATTTCCAATGCTCCGCCTTTCACATAAAACCCTTTCCAGCATGCAATGCTTGTTAATGTAAATGCAAATACAAATGCTTTAATGAGCATGAGTTGCACATCGAAAGGCTCATAAAAAGTAATTAAGCCTTTCATAAAATCTTCCTGGTTACCGTATCCTGTAAATGTGGATGCAAACATGCCACCGGTTATTCCCGAAAATGCAGCAATAACAACAAGTAAGGGTATCATAATTACGGCGGCTAAAATTCTTGGCGCAATTAAATAACTTTCTGTTGTTACGCCCATAATTTCCAACGCATCTATTTGTTCGGTTATGCGCATTGTTCCCAATTCGCTGGCTATGTTACTTCCTATTTTACCTGCAAGAATTAAACAGGTAACAGTTGGGGCCAGTTCAAAAATAATGGTATCACGAACAATTAAGCCGAGATAATAGGTCGGTACTAAAACAGTTCCGTATAACTGATATGCACTTTGCACTGCTGTAACTGCACCGATAAAAATGGAAATTATTAATACAATTACAAGAGAACCAATTCCGATGTCGTACATCTGTCTGAATAATTCCCTGCGATACATAAGCCAGCGTTCTGGTCTTTTAAACATGTGCCCGAGCATCATACAATATTGTCCGAATTCGCCTATAAATTTCATGTGGGGTAAAATTAGATATTTGTTTTTTGAATTTGTTTCGTATTTCGAATTTAGGGTTTCGTATTTTGTATTTTTTTAGAACGCCTCACCAATCGTTACATACAAACCACGATCATGAATTATTCCTTTTGCAGGATCGTAATCGCTTTTACTACCAAAAGCATAATCAATACGCAGGCTTAATTTATCTTCAGGAATAAGAAAAAAACGACCACCTGCTCCAAAAGAATATTTTAAACCATCCATTGTAAATGCTGAAAATTCATTTGCAACTTCACCAACTCCACCAAAAAAATGAATTGCAAAAAAATTACCCAGCGGAATTCTATATTCAGTTTGCAGTGTAATATAATTTTTATCTCTGAAGCGCCCCTCATAATTTCCCCGCATATAATATGATCCTCCAAGTTCTGCCATGCGGTTAAATGGAGGAGAACCCTTTTGAAACTTACTATAAGCGTTAAATGCGATAACCTGTGTTTTAAATGTATTTAAAAAATAACTTATTTCAAGAGTATTATCAATATAAGTATAATCACTTCCCAGAAATTTTTCGTGAAAAACACTTGAAACGTCAATTTGAATTCCTTTTGACGGATAATTAATATTATTTCTTGTATCATATTTTATCCAGGGCCCTATTCCTGTATTCAATCCGCCTTCTTCACCAATAATATTTTCTGTGTCCAATATTTTCCCTGAATCAATACCCGAAATTTTTGTATGCTCAAAAAATAATTTGGCTCCTGCATAAAAATTATTAATTATTTTTTTTTGTGCATTAAAACGAATGTAAGGGTGTGTATTCGTATATCGCTCCTGGTTTTCAGCAAGCGTATTATTACCTATTCCAAAAAAAGAAGCAGGGTAGCGAAAATACGCAAAGTTGAAAGAGAGAAAATAATTATTATCTATTGTATATACATCGCCGCCAAGTTCAAACTGAAACTGATTTTCCAAAGTATAAACTGCAATAGCTTTTAATTGTGAGGGATTTGTAGACAGCAGCATTAAACTATCGGTTGAATAACCTGCGGTGTTTGAGATATAATGATTTCCCGGTTTAAAATAATACACAGCGCCTGCACCAAAGGCCCAGCTTGTTTCCGGCTGGTAGGCAATAATAGGAGCGAAGATGATTCTTTTTTTAGATGTTGTATCAGTTGCTGTCGAATCAATAATTTGTGAGAAAGAATTATAGGGAAAACATAATATGAAAAGAAAATATATTGAATAAAAAATAAATTGGATTCCCGATCTCATTTAGTCTACAAAGTTATCTGAATAAATTTTAAATCCGGAATTGTAATTTCGTTTAGCATTTTCACTGGTTTTTATTAATAGTAAAATATGAAAGTACATTTTGATGAAATAGAATTTGATCCCACCTGCCAGTTATATATAGTAACGGCTTGATATAAGGAAAACCCATTTACAGGTACTGCATATTTTACAGATGCGAATTTTGGGACATATTATGAGTGGACATATAAAAATGGCAATGCCCATGGAAGATGGTTTGGAATAAATGCGACAACCCAACAATTAATTAATGAAGAATTTTATATGGATGGTAGTAAGAACGGAACATTTACTGACTGGTTTGAAAATGGTGAAACAGAATCTAAATCAATATATGAAATGGATGAATGGATGTTCACAAAACGATGGAATAAAAATAAAATATTAATAAAACATTTTGATAAAAAAAATAACGCAGATTCAGAGTATTACGATACTGGAAAAATATATTACGATACAATATTTGATTCTCCGATATCAGGATTTACACAAACATTTTATAACACAAATGGAATTTGGCTCATGAAAAATATAGGAGCAGATAAAAATAAGTGGGGTGGTTACAAAAATGAATTTCATGAGGAAGAGTTATTACATTACTCAGATATTTTAAATTCCACTTTTCATAATAACATTATTTCATTCTTTATTTGGCATTTGCGCAGAACAAATGAAAGCATTGCAATTGATTATCTCATGAAATTATTAAATCACCAGGATGATACTTTTAAAGCTGAAGCAATAATTCGTTTGGGAGAATTAAAAGCGGTAAAAGCAATACCCTTTCTGGAAACATTTTTAAAAGATGAAACAAGACCATTTAGAATAAACCGATTCCAAGGCATGGAAATGAGTAATGTTTATACTATAGCTGAATTAGCACAGAGAGCTATCAGGAGTATAAGCCCAGAATAAAACACATATAATATTACAAACATCTTTATCACATTCAGCCTGAATAATTATTTATCCTTTGCTATTCTGCCCCCCGGATTCTATCTTTGCGCCCGAATTACAAAACTTCTTTAAATCAATATAAAATGCCAGGAAAAGGTAAGATAACACAGATCATCGGAGCTGTTGTGGATGTAAGCTTTGATGAAGGAAATCTCCCCGAAATTTTAAATGCGCTGGAAATTATAAGAGAAAACGGCGAATCATTAATTCTTGAAGTACAACAGCACCTTGGTGAAGATTCTGTGCGCACAATTGCGATGGATTCAACTGATGGCCTTGTTCGTGGTACTGAAGTTACTGATCTCGGTCAAAACATCTCAATGCCCACAGGCGACAATATTAAGGGAAGACTTTTTAATGTGATAGGAAAAGCGATCGACGGTATGAAAGAGGTGGTTTCTGAAAAACGGGCGCCTATTCACCGCAAACCTCCTCTTTATGAAGATCTTTCAACTGAGTCAGAAGTACTGTTTACCGGTATTAAAGTAATTGATTTGCTTGAGCCATATTCCAAAGGAGGAAAGATCGGTTTATTTGGCGGCGCTGGTGTTGGAAAAACAGTATTGATCATGGAGCTTATTAATAATATTGCGAAAGGTTATGCAGGTATGTCTGTGTTTGCAGGTGTAGGAGAAAGAACCCGTGAAGGAAATGATTTACTCCGTGAGATGATTGAGAGTAACGTAATTAAATACGGAGAAGAATTTAAACACAGCATGGAGGAAGGCGGATGGGACCTCAGTAAAGTGAATTATGGTGATCTCATTGAAAGCCAGGCAACACTTGTTTTTGGTCAGATGAATGAACCACCGGGAGCAAGAGCTAGGGTGGCATTGGCGGGATTGACAGTTGCGGAATATTTCCGTGATGGCGATGAGAAAGATGCAAAAGGAAAAGACATTTTATTTTTTATTGATAATATCTTCCGTTTCACTCAGGCAGGTTCTGAAGTATCTGCTCTTTTAGGCCGTATGCCTTCAGCGGTAGGTTATCAGCCGACACTTGCAACTGAAATGGGATTGATGCAGGAAAGAATTACATCAACAAAAAGAGGTTCTATCACATCAGTGCAAGCGGTTTATGTTCCTGCAGATGACTTAACAGATCCGGCTCCTGCTACAACATTTAGTCACCTGGATGCAACAACAGTATTGAACAGAAAGATTTCTGAGCTTGGAATTTATCCGGCAGTTGATCCGTTGGATTCTACTTCAAGAATTTTGAGTGCAGATATTGTTGGCGAAGAACATTATAATACTGCTCAAAAAGTAAAATCAATTTTACAGCGTTATAAAGAATTGCAGGATATTATTGCAATTCTTGGTATGGAAGAATTGAGTGAAGAAGACAAATTAGTAGTGAGCCGTGCAAGAAGGGTACAAAGATTTTTAAGTCAGCCTTTCCATGTTGCAGAACAATTTACAGGATTAAAAGGTGTATTAGTTCCGATTGAAGAAACCATTCGTGGATTTAATATGATCATGGATGGAGAAGTTGATGAATATCCTGAAGCAGCATTTAACCTTGTTGGAAGTATTGATGATGCAATTGAAAAAGGCAAACGATTATTAGCGGAAGCGAAGAAGTAAATGTGGCTGAGCAGATAAATTATTTAGTAAACTCAATCACCCGATTAACTTATAAAACATGCAGGTAGAAATATTAAGTCCTGAAAAAAGAGTATTTAATGGTGAAGCTGATTCAGTTCAATTTCCCGGAACAACAGGTTCATTCCAGGTATTGAATAACCATGCACCTCTGATTGCTTCTTTAAAACAGGGGAAAATTAAATTAGTAAGGGGTAAGGAAATAAAATTATTCACCATCACAGGCGGATTTGTGGAAGTGCTGAAAAATAATGTGAGTGTGCTGGTGGAGGGAGTGAAGCAAATTTGATTTATTAATTTATTGATTGAAAATAAAATAAAAACCTCCGGATTTTCCGGAGGTTTTTATTTTAATATATTTGGAGATATTTGAAATTATGATTTTGAAAAATAATCTCTCACAAAAGCATGTTGCTGGTTCTCCGTCATCCGGTCAGTTTGTTTAATTTCAATTTTAATTTTTGCGAAAAGATGATCTTCTTTTAAAATATTAAATAGTTCAGCTTTCGCACTTGTTGGACCAAAGAGAATTACTTCGTCGTAATTTTTAATAACCTCACCCAACTTTTTGTAATATTCGGATTGTTGATGTTGTTCTTTATTATGCATCAGGTTTTCACCCTTCCCTAAACTATGTTCCTTTACCTCATGCGTAAACTTTGATTCAATAGTTTTTGATTCAATGGGATCCATTGTAAATTCCATTATATGTGCACTTGAATGATCCATCCAAATACCTAAATTTTTTGCTTTTGTCATCTTGTTTTTGTAAATTCTTTTATAGATTAATTAATGGTTTTGTTTTTAACTAAAGATCTGTTGATTATTTCTAATATGTATTCGCAGCCAGGTTAAGGGAAATAATAAATTGTGTGCCTATATTTTCTTCTGATTTTATACGGATTTTAGCTTTTTGTGAGTGAAGTATCTGGCTGGCTGCTGGTAAACCAAATCCGCCCCCGTTAAGTTTACTCGTAAAGCCGGGTTTAAATAATTTTCTGATGTTTTCTTTCGGTATACCTATTCCATTATCCTGAATTGTGATAATACATTTTCCATTTCTAACTTTAGTAATAATTGTTAATACACCATCTTTATTTTTTATTGCTTCAATAGCATTCAGAATAATATTTAATAAAGCAATTTTTGTTGTTGTGTAATTGATAAATACATCACATTGACATATTGTAAATAGTTTTTCTATCTTTATTTTTTTTAGGGCAATTCTGTCTTTTGCCATTTCAAGTGCACCATTTAATACTTCATCGATAGATATGATTCCGGCAGACTCTGCTCCAATATAATTTAAATGAAGAAAGTTTTTAACCAGCACATTAATTTTTTCTGAATTACGCCTTATAATATCAGATAACTCAAGAATGGCTCCCTCTTTTGTCATATTTTCCAATACATCAATTGCCAGGTTGATATTCGTTAAGGGGTTTCGTATTTCGTGGGCAAGAGTAACAATTTCAAGTTTTGTTTGCTTTGGTACTCCGTTTACAGAAGGGGATTTCCTGTGCCCGTTTAATGCGGGTTTTTTATTTAATATGGTGCCTGTGGAATTCAAGTTTTTTATTTGAGTACAGTAGAAATGAGAATCTTTAAAAAATTTATTTTTAATAAAACACTTTCAGGATTAAAATGCTGAAAGAGCAGTTTGAAAAGTTTGATTTGCCAGGTGAATATCTGTAATAAAATCTAAATTTATCACTATTTCGAGTTGCTCTTTTAGTATTTTATACTCACAAGGTTTTTTAATAAATGCTTTTGCACCCAGTTTCCGGACAAGTTCTATTTTAGTTATGTCGGTTGAAAGAATTACTACAGGTATATTTTTTATTACAGGGGTTTTTATTATTTTCGTCAGGCATTCAATTCCGCCCATTACCGGCATATTGATGTCCGTAAAAATAATGTCAGGAAGAACAGTCGATTTTTTAAGTTTGTCAAGTGCCTCTTTTCCATTGTTAGCAACGTCATATATAGTTACATTTTCAATTTCGCTCAACGCTTCTATAAAAAAAAATTGATCATGCTTATTATCTTCAACTAATAAAATACTTTTTGGGGTTTTCATTTTTTACTTTTTAATTAATCCTTGTAATCACTTTTAATAGTTGTGGAGATCATTTTGAATTGTTCATTTGCATTAAAGCAATGCGCTGAATTGGCCGGGATTACTATTCCCTCACCTAATTTCAGTTGGATTGTTTTTTTGTTAATAGTAACTTCAGCCTTCCCGTCAATAATTTGAATATAGGTGTCAAAAGGCGAGGTTTTTTCAGCTAACTCTTCGCCCTGATATAATGATGAAACAGTAACATTCCCTGTAGTTTTTTTAATAATAGTTTTGCTTACAACTGCGTCAGGTGCATATTCGCTGATCTCAACAATGATGTGCGCATTCGATTTTTCTAGTTCGATTTTGTATGGATAACTGCCTGAACTTTTATTCATTATCATTCTTATTGTTAATAGTAAAGTTCAGTATGTTGAATAGAATAATCATTACATAATTCTTTAAATAAGTTATAAAATTTACTGATTTATCGTAAATATATTTCTAAGCAAAGGGGATCATTGCATGCCGAGTTGTTTCATAAATCGTAAATGAGAACGTAATGCTGAAGCCATGGAAGGGTAATTATTGAAGCGGATTGAAAATTTTAGGCAAACATCCTTCACTATTTTATGTATAACCGGATAATGCACATGGCTTATTTTTGGAAAGAGATGATGTTCAACCTGGTAATTTAATCCTCCTGTAAACCAGGATATAATTTTATTATTCGTAGCAAAATCAGCAGTAGTTTGCACCTGGTGAACGGCCCATTCATCTTCAATATGAAGCGAAGCATGATTAGCATCCACGAAATGTGTAGCTTCCACAACATGTGCTAACTGAAATACCAGCGCAAGCGTTACTCCTAATATTGCATGCATAAGGGCAAAGCCAATGAGTGCAGGTAAAAAACCTACAACCCATATGGGTAAAACAATATAAAAAAAGATATACAACACTTTAGTTACCCAAAATATGAGATGCTCTTTAAATTCCATATTATGTATTGGAGTTGTCTGAATTCGTTTTCCGAAATATTTTGAAAAGTCAGTTACGAACATCCAAAAAGACATTACTCCGTAAAGCGGAATACAATAAATGTATTGATATCGATGCAACTTTAATTGCTTTTGAGAAGGACACATGCGCAGGAAAGGCGATTTTCCAATGTCATCATCCACCCCATCAATATTTGTGTAGGTGTGATGAATGATATTATGTTTTTGTTTCCACAACCAGGCATTTACTCCCATTAAATTAGCACTTAATCCCATTAAGTTATTTATCCATTTTTTTTCAGAAAAACTTCCGTGGTTCGCATCGTGCATCACATTGAAACCTATTGTTGCCTGAATAAAGCCAAACATACAACATAACACTGCTGCAATAAACGGGTTCATATGGATAGTAAGCAGCACAAAGTATGTTGCTACACCGGCTGCGATAAGAATTGATGACTTGAAATAAAGTGTTTTATCACCCGTTTTTTTTAAATTTCGATCTTTGAAATATTGTTCTACTCTTGCGTTAATGGAATTGAAGAAAACTTTATTTTGATTATTAAAAGTTATTTTAGGCATTTATTTATCTTACTTAAATAGAATAATTTGTATACAATAAAATTAGCTTATGAAATGCCCCAAAATGTTATATAATTCAGGAAATAAGTTATATAATTCACAGTTTTATAAGGCCTCATTTAAAGAACTTTCATAAATTTTCAAGCGCAATAAGCCTCTTGTGTTTCATCTTTTTAAAGAAAGATGGAGTTAAACCGGTAACTTTTTTAAACTGGTTAGATAAGTGTGAAACACTGCTATAGCCAAGCTTCCAGGATATTTCCGTAAGCGTAAGTTCATTGTATACAAGCAATTCTTTTACCCTTTCTATTTTATGCGAAATAATAAAATGTTCAATAGTTATACCCTTTACTTCCGAAAAGAGATTTGAAAGATATGTATAATCATAATTTAATTTTTTACCCAGGTATTCAGAAAAGTTTACTACCGGATGCTCATCTGAATAATGAATCATTTCAACTATCACATTTTTTATTTTTTCTATAAGCATAGCTTTTTTGTCGTCCATTAATTCAAGACCTGATTTAAGTAAAGCGCTTTTCAGGGCCTCATGCTTTTCATCTGAAATGATTTCTTTAATTCTTACTTCACCTAATTCAACAACGGTATAATGCAACCCCAGATTTTCCAACTCTGACCTTACTATCATTTTGCAGCGAAGGCTTACCATGTTTTTGATGAAGAGTTTCATTTCTTGTGCGTTGGTTTGTAGTTGGGACGTAGACAGAACATGGCATCTACTAAGTTTATTTCCAAAGTTAGGCATTATTTAAAAAAATAATGTTACACAATTTTTCGTAAAAGTTACATAATTTACATATTTTAAGCATAAAGATGAATGATGGAAGGAAAGAAAGACAGTCACAGGTTTTCTAAAACTGTGCGTTTTTTGTGTTTGAGTGATTTAAAAAAAGAAAGTGTTAAAATTTATTCCTTACGTATGTAAATTTTTTTATGACGATTCAGTTCACATTTGAACCATAATTACTCCAATAAAGAATCAGCATAATTAATTCTTCGATCAGATCAAATTTATAAAGAATAAAGTAGGCTGCAAAACATGATCATTGAAAGTAACCGTTTGCAGAAATTTAGGGTATTGCTAAAATGCAAAATATTATTATTAAAATCACAACCCAAACGATTTTAATATAAGTGATCCATTCGTGGTTCCTATATTTGAGTTCACTTTTCATAAAACAGGTTACGTTTCTATCTCACATAAACCATTTCTACAAGAACACAAAGTTCTGTACTATTATAACAGGAAATGTTATATAATTTTGAAAAAAAGTTATATTATTTACATATGGGGAAAACAAACTAAGAACAATTAAATGGGCTCTATTACGAGTTCTATGAAACTGTGCTTTTTTTTGAGGATTTTAAAAAAAAGGTATAAAATTGTTCACCTTTTAACAGTGGTTTGTAGTACTTTTATGAAAAGCACTTTACTATTTTTTACAGCATGATTGATTGCATACATAGTTCTATTATTAAAAAGCTAACAGCTTTTGCAATATTACAGGTAGTTTTTATTTCCGTATAAACCTTTCAAAAGGTCTTCGGAGTGAAACGGGTTGGGGATAATCTTTTAAATAACCTATCCGCAATATAAATTGAACAGGGACACTTATGCTGATGGATTGGTTGAGCATTTTTGTCTTTGCTTGTAATCAATAACCACCCTGCAGATTGGGATACTTGTTTCTTTACCTTGTCAATATTTGCTTCTCTGAAATCTTTTTTCATCACATTTGATTTTCCGTAAAAATTTCTTAGCACCCATGCAGAGATTCCTACTATTTCCATGCTTGCAGTTGTAAGCCCGTCACGATATTGCTCTGCATCTTTATTTGAAAATCGTATCCAGTCTGCCAGCTCTTTTTGTGCATCATCACGATAAAATTGTACTTTATTGGCTTCAATAGTTTGTTCACAAATCCAATTATATTCTTTTGTAGTATTCGGGATAAAATGAATGAAATCAGTTTCCTCCTTCATTAAATAATCTGCATCTTCTTTTTTCAACATATCACTGAGATAGTTTGACCTTACTGTTCTGCGTTGCTTTATTTTTTCAATATCGTATTTAGGTGCATTGCCTGATTTAACAAGTTTTACCTCCATAATGTTTTCATCCTGATTACTTGTAGCAAGCAAATTGAATTGACAATCATATCCCAGATTATTGGCAGCATATTCAAGGTTTTGTAAAAATGTTCCGATTGACAAAATGATTTCCCGCTGGGTTGGATCAATGGCAGGAAGCCATTTGCTTTTATCATTGCCGATTATCCAATGCCAGTGTTCAACATATTTTACAAACCAGTGTTCTGTGTTATGTCCGCTTGGAGCCAATGATGCCAAATAAAGAATTTCTCTTTCATCTTCCAAAAATGAAATCTTTCCTGTAGAATCTGTTTTCATGAGATTTTAATTGAAGAAAGAATTTTCATAAGCTCACAAAAGTAAGCTCCTCTTATTTTTAAAATGTTACATAATTTTGCGGGGAGTTACATCATTTACATATTTCCGTGTCAAATATATTTTTTTTGGTCATCCAACACTTGCAAATGAACAAATAGTGAAATGCTTATTGACACTAAACCGCAAAGGGTGGGCGGGTTTTTTTTATGATAATTTTAATTCAATGCTATTTCGCAAAGTATATCTGATAATTCCTGGGGCCTACTGAAAAAAGGAGAATGACTTGTTGGCAAACTATATACTTTTTCACAAGGTGTTTCTGTATACATTTTTCTTTGAATAAAAGTAGTTACCGTTCTGTCTTCTGTACATTCAATATATACACGGGGCACTCTTCCAAAATTTCCGTTTGTTAATTGTAATGGTGTAATTCCTGATTCTATTGGTTCATGACTAAGCAGAAGCTTTGCAAGCTCTGTAATATTATCTTCACAATCATGATATAATCCTTCTTTATAAATTTCAGGTAATAATGTAGAGGCATGTAATTGTTCATGAATAGTTACATAAGGTTTTAATATTCCTTCAGTATCCTGTAAAGAATATTCCCTTTGTGTTTTTCCATCAGGTATTAAATAAGCGGCCAGGTAAACTAATTTCTCAATTTTATCCGGGCGATATTCAGCCGCCTGTGAAATCATAATTCCATTTTTGCTATGGCCTACTAAAATTACTTTTCCTTTAATGCTATCAATCAGGTTACAAATTTTTTCTACTGTTGATTTCATTTTTACTTCATTAATTGGAGTTTTATCTCTTCCCATTCCTGGCAGATCAATGGCAATTGTTTTATGTCCCTGTTTTTCTAATATTGGAATTACTCTGTGCCAGTTCCATGCGCTATGCCATGAGCCGTGAATTAAAATAAAAGTTTTCATTTTTAAATTATTTTTATTGATGCAAATTTGATGTATTGAAGAAGTGTTTACAACCCGGAACTTGCTGAATTAATTTTTTAAAGAAATTTTAGCGGCTTCCCAACCAATCATAATGGTTTTACGATTGCTTCCCCAATGATATTGTCCAAAAATTCCTGTGGATTGTATAACACGATGACAGGGAATTAAAAATGCAACAGGATTATCGCCAATAGCAGAACCAACTGCACGGGATGCTTTTGAATTTTGAATATGTTCTGCAATATTTCCGTAAGTGGATAATTTCCCCATCGGAATTTTCAGTAATGTTTCCCAAACTTTCAATTGAAACTCTGTTCCTTTTAAATGCAATTTTATTTTGCTTAGTTTTTTCCAGTCGTGCGTAAAAATATATAATGCATTTTGTTGAATGAGGTCAACCATTTGTTTGTATTGAGCATTCGGGAAATTTTTTAGCAAAATTGCAAATGCTTCCTGTTCACTGTCAGCAAAAGCCATGTGGCAAATACCTTTAGTAGTAGATGCTACTAAAATATTTCCGAAGGGGCTTTCCGCATAACTGTAATTGATAAAAAGATTTTTGCCACCATTTTTAAATTCTCCGGGAGTCATGCCTTCAATGTTTATGAATAAATCATGTAACCGTCCTGTACCTGAAAGCCCTGTTTCAAAAGCTGCATCAAACAATGTTGCCTGTTTATCTTTTAAAATATTTTTGGCGTACTCTACACTTATGTATTGTAAAAATTTCTTTGGACTTACACCAGCCCACTCTGTAAACAAACGTTGAAAGTGATAAGGGCTTAGGTGTATTTTTTCAGCCGCCTCATCCAGGTCGGGTTGCTTCTTAAAATTTTGTTTGAGGTAATCAATTGCCTCTGCTATCCGGTTATAATTAATTGTTTGCTGCGATACCATTCTATTTAAATTTATGATACAAAAGTGCCGACTTCTTTGCATTCATAAAACCCGAAAGTTGCGAACTTTTTAAAAGACAATTATTTCAATATTGTATTGTTGCACTTAATAATACCCTGTTAAATGATGAGGAAGTTAATGGGTTACCACTATCCATTTTCTCCATTAAATATGCAGAGAGTTATGGTTCAATGAAAATAAAAAATAAAATAAACACAAGATCATATAAAACAGAAAGCTCTGTTATTTTTTAGAAAGTATTTTTATAGAAAATGCTTTGCATAATCTGCTCTAAATATAGAGATGTTATGCATCTTCCTTTTAATCAACTTTCGGAATACTGAACCAGAATGTAGAGCCTTTTCCTTCTTCGGAAATAACACCAATTTCACCATCTAATTTGTTAATGATCTTTTTTGTTATGGATAAACCCAATCCACTACCCTGGTATATTTCACGGTTGTGCAGACGTTTGAACATTTCAAAAATACGGTCATGATATTGAGGTTCAATACCAATACCATTATCTTTTACATACCATGTATATTGATCATTGCCATTGTGCATTTGAATATGAATTTGTGGGTTTAATGAAGTATTATATTTTACTGCATTTTC
>JACMJP010000143.1 GCA_014380545.1 Chitinophagales bacterium
ATTGATCTTGAATTTTTACCTGCAGGCATTTATACAATTAAACTTGAAAACGATATTATAACAGCAACTGAAAAATTAATTATCATTCATAAATAAAATCTTCAAAAAATACATTTAAAACAAAACATGAGAAAATTAAATTTTATAGTATTTGCAGCAATCATGTGTTTTGCATTTACAACCCAGGCACAACTCGGAGTAAGTTCAGAAAAAACTTTCGGGGGAACAGGTAACGATTTTGGTTTTGATATGGAACCAACCATTTCAGGGGGTTATATTCTTGCCGGATATACGCAATCAACTGATGATGATGTTACTGAAACAATAGGCGCATTAGATTTTTGGATCGCAGAAATTGATGCGGATGAAAATATTCTTTGGGAAGAATCTTACGGCGGAAGTGAAAATGATTATTGCCGTGCGATTGAACCGACAGGTGACGGCGGATGGATCGTTGTTGGCTCAACTCTTTCATCAGACGGTGATATTACTGACAACAGCGGAAATAAAGATGGCTGGGTAATTAAGATTAACAGTACCGGCGGACTTGAATGGCAAAATACTTTTGGCGGTGAAGCTGAAGACCAGTTAAATAATGTTGTTGCAACTTCAGACGGAGGATATCTTTTAGTTGGTGGATCAAAATCAACTACAGGTGATGTTGAAACAAATAATGGTTTAGATGATTTCTGGATATTAAAGATTGACGCTGACGGAGATTTATTATGGATACAAAATTATGGCGGTGATTATAATGAAGCTGCTTTCAGCGTAATTGAAATTGCTGATGGTTTTATGGTGACCGGTGATACAGATTCAAACGAAGGGGATGTGAGTGGAAACCATCACAGCGGCGGAATGAATTTTTCTGATTATTGGGTATTGCGCCTTGACACAGATGGAGAACTTGTTTGGCAAAAATGTTTTGGCGGCTTCACAAATGATGAGGCTACAACAATTATAGAGAACGGTTCAGGAAATTATGTAGTAGCCGGTTCAGCAAAATCTAATGATGGAGATGTGAGCGGGCATTTCGGCGAAACAAACAGATATGATTATTGGGTGATTGAAATTGACGGGGATGGAACATTACTAAACGATCAAAACTATGGTGGAACAAAAGACGACCAGTGTTATACTATTGCCGCCGATCTTGATGGCGGATATGTTCTTGCCGGAGAATCAGCATCCAGCGATGAAGATGTAGTTGGGCATCACGGTGCAAGCACCAGCGATTTTTGGGTAGTAAAAACAGATGCCTCTTTAAATCTACTGGTACAGGCATCACTCGGTGGATCATCTGATGATGTAGCACAAAAAATAATACCCCTCGGTGTTGATGATTATGTTGGTTTTGGATTCACTAAATCAGAAGGCGATGATGTATCATTCCACCATGGTGGAGCAGGAAACCAGGATTACTGGTTTGTGGAAATAGGGCCTTGTTCATTAGCAGTTACTACCGAACCTATTGATGTAAATACCTGCGAAGGCTCTGATATATCCTTAACTATTGAAATAACAGGGAGCGCATCAACATACACATGGATATTTATTGGCGGGCCGGATATTACAACAGCGACTAATACATTAACTCTTGATGATGTAACCACTGCTTACTCTCATGATTATTACGTTATCATTAATGGTTCATGCGGATCAGATACATCAGAAGTTGCAACATTATTTGTTGAAGCATTTACCACACCTGATATTACCCCGCTTGGCCCTGTGAGTCTTTGCACTACAGGCTCTGTTTTATTAAGCACAACAACTACAGGTGTTGGCTACACTTACCAATGGTATAAAGATGCAGGTTTAATTCCCGGCGAAACAGGTATGACCTATACTGCTACTATTGCAGGTTCATACTATGTGTCTGTAAGTAATGGTGAAGGCTGCGAAAAAAATTCTGCTACTGTTTTAGTAACCAATGAAGGTGCTGCAGCTACCATAACAACAAGCGGAACTACCAATCTTTGTGCAACAGGCTCCGTTATGTTCACCACCATTACAGGTGCGGGATATACTTATCAATGGTATAAAGACGGAATATTAATACCGGGCGCAACTTCTATTTCATATACCGCTACGGCAGTTGGAAGTTATTATGTAATAGTTACTGCAGGTGTTTGTGTTTCCACTTCCACAACTATAGTGGTTACTAATTCAGGACCTGCGGCAACAATTATTGCAGGCGGCAATCTTGATATTTGCGAAACAGGGAGTGTATCCCTCAGCTCAACAACTGTGGGCACAGGTTTATCTTTCCAATGGCTGCTTAACGGTGTTCCTATTGGAGGAGCTGTGGGTTTATCCATTATTGCAATTGAAACCGGAGATTATACACTTGTGGCAACAAACTTAACAGGATGTGCAGATACTTCTGCTGCGCTGGTTGTGTTCAATTCATGTGTGGCAATTGATGAGATACATGCTTTTGCAGATTTCAGCATCAGCCCAAATCCAAATAATGGTTACTTCACAATCAGCCTTACAAATATTGAAACAAAAGAAGACATCACCATTCAAATTACAGATATAACAGGAAAAGTTATTTATTCAACTATAGAAAAAACATCAGCAAACATTACCCTTCATTTTAATAATAAAGACCTGCCTGCAGGAAATTATTTTGTTCGGGCTGTTAGCGAAAATGCTGTTATGGTGAAGAAAGTGATAGTGGGAAATTGATAGAAATATATTCTTAGAGACATAAAACTTAAATCCGGCGATGAGCCGGATTTTTTTATTTCTCCGGCTAATGGTTTCTCCTTGTAAAATCCGGAGCAACGAGCAAAAAAAGGGGTTTTAATCTCCGGAACTCAATTTTCATCTTTTCACCAATTTAAAAAAAACCTCAAAATGCTACTCCCTTAGCACAATTGTAAATATTTTCGTGCTTTAAAGTAATTTTTGCGTTAAGGTTTATGTTACATTCATCTTAAATTTTTTTACTTATGATATTTCTTGATTTTGAACAGCCTATAGCAGAATTATATGAAGAGAAAGACAAGCTGATGAAAATGGGCGAAAAGCAGAAGATAGACATCAGCCAGCCGCTGGCAGAGCTTGAAGAAAAGCTGAAAAACAAAAAGCAGGAAGTTTACAGCAACCTGAACCCCTGGCAGAAGGTGCAACTGAGCCGCCACCCGGACAGGCCCTACTCTCTTTTTTATATTGAGCACATGTGCAGCAATTTTATTGAATTGCATGGCGACAGGAATGTGAAGGACGATAAAGCAATTGTGGGTGGTTTTGCCGCTTTGGATAGCAGAACAGTCATGTTTATAGGGCACCAGAAAGGTATAAATACCAAAATGCGCCAGTACCGAAATTTCGGGATGGCTAACCCTGAAGGCTACCGTAAAGCCCTGCGGCTGATGAAACTTGCTGAAAAATTTGATAAGCCCATTGTTACCCTTATTGATACACCGGGGGCATTTCCCGGGCTGGAAGCTGAAGAACGGGGGCAGGCAGAAGCCATAGCAAAGAATTTATATGAAATGACGCTGCTGAAGGTTCCGGTTATCTGTATCATTATTGGCGAAGGTGCATCGGGTGGTGCGCTGGGTATCGGTATCGGCGACAAGGTGTTTATGCTGGAGAATACCTGGTATTCAGTTATCTCTCCGGAATCGTGCTCTTCTATTTTATGGCGAAGCTGGGATTTTAAAGAAAAAGCTGCGGATGCTTTAAAGCTTACGGCAGAAGATAATTTTAAAAATCATATTATTGACGGCATCATAAAAGAACCAATTGGCGGGGCACATGGCGAGCCCGAAGAAATGGCGAAGCTGCTGAAAAAACATATTAAAAAAACACTGAAGGAACTTGATGAAATGGAGGCGGATGAACGCATAGAACAACGCATAAATAAATTCGCAAATATGGGATTGTATGAAATAAATGAAGAGGCGGTTGAAAGGGTGAGTGGTGAATGATGAATGGTGAGTGGTGAGTGGTGAGTGGTCAGTTTAAAAAATTTGAGAATGCAATTAATAAAAATAACAAGTGCTGAGATCCATTAAAAATAGTTTATTCGGAAAATTTATAAGGTCTAAACCTTATACTGATTCTCATGAACGAAAAATAGCAATATGGAAAGACATAAAAACTATTGCTTTTCTTCTGGACGGAACTGATGCCATTGCATTAAGAATATTATTAAACAGAATTTATACATATGAAGATGAAGGAAAGAAAGTTTCTTTGTTTGGATATGTAAAAAAATCACCGCCCTTTAAGCAGGAACCCATAAAGTGGATAACACAAAAAGACCTGAACTGGATAGGCATACCAAAAATGAGTAACATAAAATCTTTTATTGAAAAAGATTTTGATGTGCTTATTAATACTGCTGAAAAAAGTATCCGCCCTCTCGAATTTGTTTCCACTTATTCAAAAGCAAACCTGCGCATTGGATTGTTTGAAGAAAAAAAAACTTACTGTTATGATTTTATGATCCGCCAGTTACCCGGAGAAACTGTGGATGATTACCTGACACAGGTAGAGCTTTATCTTAAAATGATGAATAGCTGAAAGGTTATGGTTAGAAAGGTTAGAAAAGTTAGAAGCTAGAAAGGCGTTTTAGAATCAAATTTTTTTATTTGTATTTTTTACTTCCTGACACACATTTACTCGACTGCATCCCTTTCATGCATTCTCCTCCTTTTTTCCGAATTTTGCCAGCATTAAAAAAAATATGCATACCTATTCAAAAGAAATAACAAATAAATTTAAAGGTACAGGTGTTGCGCTTGTTACACCATTTAATACAGACGGCAGTATTGATTACAAAGGATTGGAAAATGTTATTAATCATGTAATAAACGGCGGCGTTGAATATGTTGTAAGCATGGGCACAACAGGTGAAAGTGTTACTTTAAGCGAAGAAGAAAAATTTTCTGTAATTGATTTTACAGTTAAAACAGTAAATAAAAGGATTCCGGTTGTTGCGGGATTTGGAGGAAATAATACAAATGAAATTATTCAACAGATAAATAGATTAAGCCGGATGGCAGCATCCGGTAATAACGGTGTTGATGCAATATTATCCAATTCACCCTATTATAATAAGCCAAGCCAGGAAGGAATTTACCAGCATTATATGGCGATAGATAAAATAAGCCCGCTGCCGATCATTTTATATAATGTTCCCGGAAGAACAAGCAGCAATATGGAAGCAGAAACTACTTTGCGCATTGCTGCAGACTCAAAAAATATTATAGGAATAAAAGAGGCAAGCGGAAATTTTATGCAGTGCATGAAAATAATAAGAGATGCCGATGAAAATTTTTTAGTTATTAGCGGTGATGATCCTATTACATTACCATTTATTGCAACAGGCATGGTGGGAGTTATTTCTGTGGTTGCAAATGCATTTCCAAAACAATTCTCTGAGATGGTGAGATCATGTTTAAAGGGAGATTTTATTTCTGCTAAAAAATCACACCTTGATCTATTGGAATTTACAGAATTAATTTTTAAAGAAGGAAGCCCGCCGGGAGTTAAATGTGCATTAAAACAATTAGGTATTTGCGGGGATAATGTGAGGTTGCCTTTGTGGAGTATAAGTGATGCACTTGCAGATAAAATTTCTGCTGCAATAAAAAATATTTGCTAATCAATTCATAAAAAAGGCTTCAGCAATTATCTTTTTTGCTGAAGCCTATAATTTTAAAAAAATAATTTTATTGCACTAAAATTTCACTAATTAATTCTTTACCCATACATTCTATTTTCACAATTGCTTTACCGCTAAATCCATCGGGTAATTTTATAGTTTGCACTATTGCATCATCTGCTGAAATAAGATTTTGCTCCATAATTATTCTTCCTGTCAGATCATAAATTCTCATTATCACTTCGTCTGCATGCACATGTTCCATAACAAGCTGAAATTCACCTGCATTAGGATTCGGATAAATGCCAAGTTGTACTGAATGATCTTCAACTACAATTGGAGCTTCCTCTTTCAAGGTAAGTGTTGTAAAAGTTTGCAGTGCAGAATAAGGGCTAAAAACACCTGCTCCGCAAAAAGATCGCACACGATATTGGTATGTTGTTGCAGCAGTTAATCCGGTTAGGTTTTTAGCTGTAGTAGCTGAATTTTTTTTAGTCCATGCCATGGTGCCCAGCACTCTGTATTGCAGATTATATTGTGTGGCACCTGTAGCGGCAGTCCATTTAATTTTTGCACTTGATGAAGTGACATTCATTGCTGTTACGCCAGTCGGCGTATCGCAAGGAGGTGGTGTACATGTAACAGTTATTGAGCCTGACATACCAACTCCACCAGGATCTCCATGAAAGTCGCAATAATAGGCATAAGTGCCTGCAGTGGTAATAATAATGTCTTTAGTTGTAAACCCTGAGCTCATCGTAAATGTAGTCCATGTTGCTGTTTCAGAAACAACAGGATGCGTACCATTTATCCAGCTAAAACGAACTGTGTCCCCACAGTTAGCTGAAACAGAGTTTGGGGTAAATACAAAATTTTGAACTGTAATTGTGTGAATCGTAGCATGCAGCTGAATATAAACACATGCGGTAAAAAGAAGTAAAAAAAGTTTTTTCATAAAAAATAGTTTAAGTGCATAAATATATAAAGTATTTTTCTTATTTGTAATTTTTTAATCGTTAAGTATTGATTAAATTACTACAATCGTTAAAAAAATTGACAAACGAAGTAAAAGCAAATAATTAATCACAAAAAATATCTTATTTTTTTATGTTCATTAGCATGGATAAGTTTAAAGGATGAACAATAAAACTATATGAAAAAGATTCAGACTTTTTCTCTCTTCATTTCCAATACTTCTTTTCTAATTTCCATTGAAATGTCTTTTACGTCCTTCAAATTTTTTCGTAAACGTACGCCTGCAGATTTATTCCCCTTATGATAGAACTTGTGCATGTCGTCTTCGGCAAGGGCAAGTATTGCTTTAAGCTGATTGAATTTCTCCTCCATATACATGAGTCGACTAAATTAAAACCTATTTTTAAATAAATAATTACCGTGGCTGATAATTTTTTTTGGTTGTGTTTTTTTGTTGGATAAAATTACCGTTATGAAAGATACATTCCGGTAAAATGGCTGGCATTGCGCCAGCCGATCATTTTATGCTTTCCATAGCAAATTCATGCTGGTAAGCCCCGTTCTCAATTTTTTCCCTGATAGCACTGAATGCTTCCAATGTTGCCAAAATATCTGCATCTGTATGACTTGCAGTTGGAATGATGCGCAACATAAGCATGCCTTTGGGTATTACAGGATATGTTACAGCGCTACAGAAAATTCCGTAATTTTCTCTCAGGTCAACAACCAAATTAATTGTTTCAGGAATACTTACTTTTAAAAATACAGGAGTAACAGGGCTGTTTGTGCTTCCGAGGTCAAATCCTCTTTTTCTGAATCCGCTCTGTAATTTATTTACATTATCCCACAATTGTTTTTTCAATTCAGGTTTTGTTCTTAATAATTCGAGTCGTTTTAAATTTCCGATTACGATGGGCATTGGCAAACTCTTCGCAAAAATTTGCGAACGCATGTTGTATCTTAAAAATTTAATCACTTTTTTTTCGCCTGAAATAAATGCACCTATACTTGCCATTGATTTTGCAAAAGTTGAGAAGTATAGATCAATTCCATTTTGACAACCCTGGTGTTCGCCGCAACCCGCACCTGTTTCACCCATGGTTCCGAAACCATGTGCATCATCTACTAATAAACGGAATTCATATTTCTTTTTTAAATCTACTATTTCTTTCAGTTTACCCTGGTCGCCGCCCATACCAAAAACGCCCTCAGTAATTAGTAAAATTCCGCCGGGTGTATCTTTAATTATTTCACCGGCTCTTTGTAATTGCAATTCACAATTTTCAATATCATTATGGCGAAAAACAAATCTTTTCCCCTGATGTAATCTAACACCATCAATAATACATGCATGGCTTTCAGCATCATAAACAATTACATCATGTCTTGAGCACAAACTATCAATAGCGCTCATAATTCCCTGATAACCGTAATTCAAAAGGAAAGTATCTTCTTTCATTACAAATTCACTCAACTCATTTTCCAATTGTTCATGATAATCAGAATTTCCGCTCATCATTCGTGATCCCATCGGATATGCTAATCCAAATTGAGCAGCTGCTTCTGCATCAATTTTTCTTACTTCAGGATGGTTTGCAAGCCCGAGATAATTATTTAAACTCCATGTTATATGTTCTTTGCCACGGAATTTCATTCGTGGTTGTATTTCACCTTCCAATTTTGGGAACATCATATATCCATGTCCTACATCGCTCCATTTGCCGAGCGGACCCGGGTTATTGCGTACTTTTTCAAATATATCCATTGCAGTTGCGGTGTTAGTTTTCGAATCTGCCTGAAGCAGGCAGCGCAAAGATATGTTATCAAACCGGTTCAAAAAATTTTACATTATTTTAATTTAAATACACTATAAAAATGTTTAAAATTGTGTTGGTATAATATTCTGTCTTCCCGATTCAGGGTATATTTCTGAAACCTATTAATCACGGAAACCAATACAATGAATTGTTCCTTTGCTCGTTACAGTTGCAATTGTTAATTTTGCACACTTATGTATAGATCCGCAGTACTTTCTGCTTTCGCTATAATAATCCTTTTTGCATCCGGTTGCAGTGGCTATGAGAAATTACTAAAAAGTGATGACTTTGATACGAAGCAAATAAAGGCACAGGAATATTATAATGAAGGAGATTATGCAAAGGCACTTCCGTTGCTTGATCAATTGCTTGCTGTAAAATCAGGTACTGCACAGGAGGAAGAAATAAGATATTTTATAGCATACTGTCATTACGGTCAAAGTGAATTTCTATTATCAGCATCCCTCTTTAAAAGTTTTTGGTTGTCATTTCCAAGATCATACAGGGCCGAGGAATGTTTATATATGAGTGCCTATTGTTTATATAAATCGTCACCCGGCTATGAACTTGATCAAACTGAAACAGAAAAAGCACTTGAATCATTTCAGTTTTTTGTTGACACTTATGATAAAAGTGAACGCATTCAGCAATGCAATGATCTGATGGATGAAATGCGTTTGAAGATGGAAAAGAAAATGTATGAAAGTGCAAACTTGTATTATAATACGGAAAATTACCAGGCTGCAGCAATTACTTATGAAAACATGCTGAAAGAATTTCCTGAAACAAAAGAAGCTGAAGATGTAGGTGTATTAATTATTCGTTCTTATTTTAATTATGCGGTGCAAAGTATTATCTGCAAAAAAGAGGAACGGTATAATAAAGCAATAGCAAGCTTTAATCAGTTTAAAGAAAAATATCCGGCCAGCGAAAACATGAATGAAGCTGAAAGTTTATACAAACGTTCTGTTTCATTAAAAGAAAAAGCATTAAACGAAAAAGAAAACTATAATTGCAATGAGTAACATTAAAAAAATTAATCAAAACATTAACGCAAGCGTTGAAGTAAGAAGTTTAAAAAAAATCCAGGAAAAAACAGGCAACCTGTATGAAAGTTTGTATGTGATTACAAAAAGGGCAAACCAGATAAATCAGCAGGTAAGGGAAGAGCTCCATCATAAACTTGAAGAATTTGCTTCACATAATGATAACCTTGAAGAAGTGTTTGAAAATCGTGAGCAAATTGAAATTTCAAGACACTATGAAAAAATGCCAAAGCCTACAATCATTGCATTAGAAGAATTTATGAATGATGGTGTATACATTCGCAGGGGCGATGAAGACAACACGGAAGCATAATGTACCTTTCGGGGAAAAAGATTTTACTTGGTGTTTGCAGTGGAATTGCTGCGTATAAATCTGCATATCTCGTTCGATTACTTCTAAAAGAAAATGCAGAAGTAAAAGTTGTAATGACCCCGGATGCTCAGCATTTTGTTGGTGCCCTTACATTTTCTGCTCTTTCAAAAAATCCTGTAGCCACAGAATTTTATAATAAACATGATGGCACTTGGAATAATCATGTTGAATTAGGTTTGTGGGGCGACGTATTTTTGATTGCCCCGGCTACTGCAAATACAATTGCAAAAATGGCATCCGGCATTTGCGATAATATTTTACTCGCAACCTATCTTTCTGCAAAATGCCCGGTTATAATTTGTCCCGCAATGGATCTTGACATGTGGAAACATGCCTCCACAATTTCTAATATTGAAAAATTAAATCAATATGGAAATAAAATGATAGAACCAGGCACCGGAGAATTAGCAAGCGGGTTAGTTGGTACCGGGAGAATGGCAGAGCCGGAAGAAATCATTCAATATTTTAAAAATTACTTTCCCCAATCATCGCCACAAAATTTCTCAGGTAAAAAAGTTTTAATTACAGCCGGTCCAACATATGAAAAAATTGATCCGGTAAGATTTATTGGAAACTATTCCTCCGGCAAAATGGGTTTTGCTTTAGCAGAAGAATTTTATGAGCAGGGAGCAGATGTTACAGTTGTTCACGGTCCTGTTCAAATTGATGTTTCAAAATATAAAAACATAAAAACAATTGCAGTTGAAAGTGCTGATGAAATGTACAACGCATGCTCAGCATTAATTGACAACCAAAATATATTTATTGCTGCTGCTGCAGTTTCCGATTTTTCGCCTGAAGAAATTTCAGCAGAAAAATTAAAAAAAGAAAATACACCTGATGGTTTAATTATTAAATTAAAACACAACAAAGATGTATTGGCTGAAATGAGTAAACGCAAAACCAAAGATCAGCTTATGATAGGTTTTGCATTAGAAACAAACAATGCAGTGGAAAACGCAAAGAAAAAACTAAAAACAAAAAACCTTGACATGATTGTGTTGAATTCTTTACAGGATGATGGGGCGGGTTTTCAGCATGATACCAACAAAATAACTTTATTGGATAAAAATAATAATACCCGTATATTTGAGTTAAAGAGCAAGCGGGAAGCAGCCCGTGATATTGTTAATTACATTTATACATTCAGTCATGCGTAATTTAATTATACTTCTCACATTCCTTTTTTCTGTGCAGTTATATGCACAGGAATTAAATTGCGGTGTTACCATTAACACACAGCAGGTTAAAATAACAGATCCGAAAGTTTTCAAAACACTGGAAACTTCCATCCGTGAATTTATGAATACAAGAAAGTGGAGCGATGATAATTTTAAACCTGAAGAAAAAATTGACTGCCAGATAGTAATTACAATTCGTGAAGAGAATGGCAGTGATAAGTTTAAAGCACAGGCAACAATTATTAGTACAAGACCTGTTTATGGGAGTGATTATAAAACAACAGTATTAAATACAGTTGATAATGACTTTGAATTTATATATGCCGAATATCAACCATTAGAATTTAACGAAAATAATTTCATCAGCAACCTTACAAGTGTGCTTGCATATTATGCTTATGTTATTATCGGTTTGGACTATGATTCATTCAGTAAAAATGGCGGAGATAAATATTATCAGAGAGCATTAAACATTATAACACAGGCAAGCAATCGGGAAGAAAAAGGATGGAAGGCTTATGACGGAACAAGAAACCGGTATTGGCTGATTGACAATATTCTTGATCCTAAATTAGGCGGGTTCAGAGATGCATTTTATTCATATCACAGGCAGGGGTTAGATCTGATGTATAATGATCAGGTAACTCCTATTGCAACAATATCTAAGTCACTTCAAACTTTTGATAATATTAATCGCACACAACCGAACAGTATGATACTGCAATTATTTTTTACTGCAAAGAGTGATGAATTAATTGGCATATATCAAAACGCAGCGCCTACTGAAAAAGCAAAGGCTGTAAATTATTTAATGCGGTTAGATCCTTCAAATGGTGATGACTATCAGCAAATAATGGGAACAAGGTGATGTAAAATTTCTTTTCTATTTTTTTCTGAGGACTCCGAATGAATATTGCTTAGTACTTTCATTCAATAAAGCAGCCTTGTTTTAATTGTTCCTTTTACATTTTTCATTACATCAAAAGCATTTTTGCTCATTTTCGCATCTACATCTAATACAACATAACCAATTGTATCATTTGTTTTTAAATATTGAGCTAA
>JACMJP010000144.1 GCA_014380545.1 Chitinophagales bacterium
CGGGTCTGTTGTATGTCTTGCCCATTGACCGATACATGGTCCGCATGCATTTGCCAAAACAATTCCACCGATGCGTTCAAATTCATTTAATATTCCATCTCGCTCAACTGTAAAACGCACCTGCTCACTTCCGGGTGTAATTGTGAATTCACTTTTTGCTTTTAATTTTTTATTTGCAGCTTGTTTTGCAATTGAAGCTGCTCTTGTAAGATCTTCATAACTTGAATTTGTGCAACTGCCAATTAATCCAACTTCTAAAACTGCAGGCCATTCATTTGTGATTACTGCGTCTTTTAATTTTGAAATAGGCCATGATAAATCCGGAGTGAACGGACCATTTACATGTGGTTCTAATTCATCCAGATTAATTTCAATCACCTGGTCAAAATATTTCTCAGGATTTTCATATACTTCCTTATCCCCATTTAAATGTTCTGCAATTGCATCCGCAAGATTTACAATTTCATTTCTTTCTGTTGCATTTAAATATCTTCTCATTGAATCATCATAACCAAATACAGAAGTTGTTGCGCCAATTTCTGCACCCATGTTGCAAATTGTTCCCTTGCCTGTGCATGAAATATTTTCAGCGCCTTCACCAAAGTATTCGAGTATTGCACCTGTTCCGCCTTTCACGGTTAATATTCCTGAAACTTTTAATATCACATCTTTTGCACTTGTCCATCCGTTCATTTTTCCTGTAAGCTTTACACCAATTAATTTCGGCATTTTTAATTCCCATGCAAAGCCTGCCATTACATCTACTGCATCAGCACCACCAACACCAATAGCTACCATTCCTAATCCGCCCGCATTTACTGTATGGCTATCTGTACCGATCATCATTCCCCCGGGAAATGCATAATTTTCCAAAACAACCTGGTGAATAATTCCTGCACCGGGTTTCCAAAAACCAATTCCATATTTATTACTTACAGAGGCTAAAAAATCAAACACTTCTCGGCTGCTGTCTAATGCTGAAGCAAGATCTTCTTTAGCACCATCTTTCGCCTGAATTAAATGATCGCAATGCACTGTTGATGGAACAGCTACTTTCTTTTTTCCTGCACTCATAAATTGCAGCAACGCCATTTGCGCAGTTGCATCCTGCATAGCAACCCGGTCGGGACCGAAATCAACATAATCTTTTCCCCGCTCATAATTTTTTGTAGCATTACCTTCACTTAAATGTGTGTAAAGAATTTTTTCTGTTAATGTAAGCGGATGATTGAGGAGAGTTCTTGCAGCAGCAATTTTTTGAGGGAAATTTGCGTAAACCTGTTTGATCATTTCAATATCGAAAGCCATAATTTAAAAATGGATTTTTAAAATCGTTACAAAAATAACCAAACTCACAGAATAAAGGTTTGGTGACTATGTAGGAGTCTGACCAAACCCAACTAAAACCCTTATCCATATTGAGTTTAAAGCGAATTGAATTTTTACTTATTTTAGTGTCTAAAAATAAATTTAAGCCACTTTAAAAATTACGAATTGATTTTTGTAATAGAATTAATTATAGTTTTGTGCTATGAAAGAACGTATAGCAGTAGTTTTATCCGATAATGAAATTCTTATAATCGAAAGGAAAAAAGAAATGCCTATTGCTACTAATAACAAGGGTAAAGACCTAAAGCAATACACTTCTAAAATTGAATATACTGCAAAAGTTTCTTGTAAAATTCGGGAGATTCTGGAGATTTCAATTCTTTCTTAAATAAAGACGATTCCTTTCCTTTGTATTCACTTATTAATTCATCAAACGCAACATTAATAAGGGCTTTAATAATCTCTATTAATTTCTCTGGAGTATCCCCTTTTATAACTTCAAATGAATGCCCGCTTTCCATTGCTAATAGTACATTCTTTTGAGAATCTACCCAAGCATATAAAAACTTAAAAAGAATATCTCCATTTTCAACAGTATTTCCTAAAGGGTCTAATTCATAGGTTACCGTTATTTCTTCGCTATCAGTATTAAAGAGTTTATCTACCATTACATTTTGAACA
>JACMJP010000145.1 GCA_014380545.1 Chitinophagales bacterium
AGTTTATTTCAATATTTTTTTGTACCCCCGCAATTATATTTTTTTCCTCGTATTGAAATAATACCTCACCAGTTAACGACACTATTCTAACAAATAAATTTTCATTATCCTGCGATGTATAACATATTGTAAATTCATTCGCCGCAGGATTAGGATATATTTCGGCTTTTATAAAAGAAGTGTTTTCGTTGTCAATTAAAGATGTTTCCTCAATCACAACATCGTAATCTTCAAACTCACCATGATAACCAAAAGGGTCAGCCGGGATATCACATGGTGTTGGAAGAGTATGACCACCGTTGCTGGTCATTTTTGCTGTTGCTCGTAAGCGGGTAGTGCCTGCTATAGCATCTTCAGGTATAATAAAAGAACCAGTAAATGTACCAGGATCGAGATGGTCTTCGCTCAATGCTATTTCGCCTTCATCATCAAAAGTACCATCCATATTATAATCAATCCACACCCGAATATTCATATCAGGACATATAGAGGCATCAATGGTAAATGAAATTGACATCTCATATTCACTACCCTTTACAAGTGTAGTAGATAATTCAGTGTACACATAACTGTTAGCAGGATAATTCTCAAGGTCCGTGGAATTCCTGTTGATCGTATTTAATACAACATTTGTAATTCCTGGCATGTTTGCATTGTAAGGAATTGCGGTTTCAGGTATACACCATTGTGCATGTAATTGAAACGCACTAAAAATAAGTGCTGTAACTACTAGCGTTTTTTTGTAAAAATTTTTCATAAGCTATGTTTGTTTTGTTAAAAAAATAATTGATTATATATATGTGTTGTCATTTTAATTTTCCATTATTAAAAACTTTTGCGATATAGTGCCTGCATCATATTTAATTGTGAATTCATATATATCATCAGGGAATGGCGATACATCAATAAGTGTTTTTGCATAAACTATTACTTCAGTTCTGAAAATAATTTCACCTGTTATATTCGAGAATTCAAGGATTGCTGTTTCCCCTATCAGGTTATCTAATTCAACAATTAATATTTCCCCGGCTGGATTCGGATATAATTTTATTGTAGCAGGTATATTATCAGAAATGGAAACATCGGTGATAACAATTTCATCAGAATAAACGGATGTGCCACATTCATTCATTACTGTTAATGTAATTGTGTATGTGCCATTTTCTGAATATGTATAAATTGGCGGGTCATTTTCTGTTGATACAGATCCGTCTCCAAAATCCCATGCACAGGAACCAGTATTGATTGTGGTATTTGTTAATGTTACCCCTGAACCGGTTACAACGGATATAAAACTTGCCTCGGGAGCATTATTTATTGTAACTGATATACTATCTGTAATAGAGCATCCGCTTTTGGGGTTTGCAATTACAACAGAAAAAATTCCTGATGCATGTGTTTCTATTGTTTGCGATGTTTCCCCTATGTTCCATAAATATGTGCTGCCTGTATTTCCCGCATCGAGAATTGCTGAATGGCAAGCATGGATATCTTCAGCTAATATATGCTCAGGTGTAATAAGTGAATTAACAGTATATATTAAAGTATCATTTGAATTATCAAAATCAGGCGATAATAAAGAATATGCTTCCAATAAATATTCGCCGGGTTCAGAAAAATTTGCTGTTGTTGTGAATACATAAAAATATTCTTCGTCGGGTTCAATAATAACTTCAGCAATCTCTGTAATTTCATCATCCCCATTTATTTTATATGCAACAGGAATACTGCTTAATTCAGATCCACCATAATTATGAATAAATATGCCGATGCTTTCTTCAGTACCTAAACCACAGCCTGAAACAGGTTCTGAAATGGAGCTCACTCCTGCATCTGAAGCAATTTCTAATATGCTGCTTTCAATTAAGCAAGAAACGATATTAAATCTTTTGTTCATGGTTTTGGTTTCATGAGAACCACTTTCTTTATTATTAACATCAATAGAAGGTTCAAAAAATTGATTACCATAAACCGACACACAATACTGTGACAGTAAATTGTTTGATGGACTAATAAGTAATAAATAAATAAATGTTTCAATTATTAATTTCTGTAAAAACATTGTCATACGATTACATGAAGTAATTTTATTTTTTACAAAATTTGCTTTAGATAAACTGATATTAGTCCTGAATTATAAATTCAGACCTGATTTAGATACATGTTACTTTTTTATGACAGAAATACATGTTAAGCGAAGTTAAATTTCTGCACAGCATAATTTTTCGATTTATTTTTATTCCGAAAAAAATTAAGATGATACCTGAACCTTCTTTCACGGTTTGGACAATTTTATTTCTTATAGCGGCTGCGCAGGGAATATTCCTGAGTTTGTTATTGGGAATAAATAACCGTGGAAATATTAAATCAAATAAGATTATGGCAGTGTTTACCGTTGCCTTTTCTCTTACACTTACTTATTATGTTTTATTTTGGACTGGCTTTAGTTGCAATTTCATGTGGACAAAGGGATGGTGTTCTGCACTGCCTTTCTTATTCGGACCACTTATGTATTTATATTTAATGAATATTAAAAACGGAGAATTACCTGCAAAATATAGTTTGCACTTTATACCCTTTGCCGTGCATTTTACATACATGATTACCTTCATTTACTGGTTTACTGCAGGTCCTGATGCAATTGCACAATCTAACCTGCCATTGAATATGTATTTACATGATAAAATTTATCGCCACACAGACACAGTTATTTTTTCGTTCAAAGTATTTAATAGCATACAATTTTTTAGCTTGCTCGCATATTCCGTTCTGCTGATTCGTTTTCTTCTGAAAGAAAAAAAGGATACAAATAGGCAGGATGTAAAGCACAGGTGGTACTTTAAAAATATTTTATGCTATACCTTGTTTGCTGTTTCTTTTAGCTTCTATTGG
>JACMJP010000022.1 GCA_014380545.1 Chitinophagales bacterium
GGAAATTTCTATTGAAAATAAAATACCTATTATTTATTTGGTAGATAGTGCAGGAGTTTACTTGCCGATGCAGGATGAAATATTTCCGGATAAAGAAAACTTTGGGAGAATATTTCGAAATAATGCAATTATGAGTTCAATGGGAATTACACAAATTGCTGCTATTATGGGAAGTTGTGTTGCCGGTGGTGCTTATTTACCAATTATGAGTGATGAAGCATTAATTGTAAAAAATACCGGCAGTATTTTTCTTGCGGGTCCTTATTTAGTGAAGGCTGCGATTGGTGAGGAGATTGATGCAGAAACTTTAGGTGGTGCAATTTCCTCAACTGAAATTTCCGGTATATGCGATTATGCAGCAGAAAATGATGAAGATTGTTTGCAACATATAAAAAATATTGTAGATAAAATTGGTGATTATACAAAAGCAGGTTTCGACAGAAAAGAAAGTACAAAACCAAAATTAGATGAAGAAGAAATTTATGGTATCATGCCGGTTGATAGCACCAAACAATATGATATGCATGAAATTATTTATCGGTTGATTGATAATTCAGAATTTGAAGAATATAAAGAAACTTACGGTAAAACAATTATTTGTGGTTATGCAAGAATTGACGGATGGAGTGTGGGTATTGTGGCTAATCAAAGAAAAACTGTAAAAAATGCCAAAAAGGAATTACAAATTGGTGGTGTAATTTATAATGATAGTGCAGATAAAGCAGCAAGGTTTATTATGAATTGCAATCAGAAAAAAATTCCGTTATTGTTTTTGCAGGATGTTACAGGATTTATGGTTGGAAGCAAAAGTGAACATGCAGGAATAATTAAAGACGGAGCAAAACTGGTGAATGCGGTTGCAAATTCTGTAGTGCCAAAATTCACTGTAATAATTGGTAATAGTTATGGTGCAGGAAATTATGCCATGTGCGGTAAGGCATATGACCCACGATTAATTGTTGCATGGCCTTCAGCAAAAATTGCAGTAATGGGTGGTGTACAGGCAGCAAAAGTATTATTACAAATTCAGGTGGCAGGATTAAAAGCGAAGGGTGAAGAAATTACTCCGGAAAAAGAAAATGAATTATTGAAAAAAATTACTGATCACTACAATGAAACAACAGATCCATATTATGGCGCTGCAAGATTATGGATTGATGCAATAATTGATCCGTTAGATACAAGGAAATGGGTAAGCATGGGAATTGAAATGGCGAATCATTCGCCGATTGAAAAACAATTTAGTACGGGAGTGATACAAGTATAATGTATGAAGAAAATATTTTTATTATTCTTAATTATTATTTCTTTAAAATCTTTTTCGCAAAGTGATTTTTCCATAATCCCCGCTCCTGTTTCCCTCACACCTGCAGAAGGTTATTTTCAATTTGATAATACAACCTATCTACTTGCAAATGATTTTGAAAGTTTTAAAGATGCATCTTCCGCAAGATATCTTTTTATTCAATATTATCAATTACCAATAAAAGTAGCAACTAAAAAAATTGGAGAAGGCAAACAAATTTTAGTAAAATATGATTCTACTCTAAACATACCTGATGAAGGCTATGAATTAATCGTTACAGAAAATGCTATTACCATAACCGGTAAAAACAAAGGCGGGGTATCTCATGGCTTAATGAGTTTGTTGCAATTGATAGAAAATCCTACTACACGAAATTATAAAATACCCTGTTGTAAAATAATTGATTACCCAAGATTTAGCTATAGAGGAATGCATTTGGATTGTGCGAGGCATTTTTTTGATGTAGATTTTATAAAAAAGTATATTGATTATTTAGCGCTGTATAAATACAATACATTTCACTGGCATTTAACAGATGACCAGGGCTGGCGCATTGAAATAAAACAATATCCAAAACTTACAGAAATTGGTGCATGGAGAAATGGCAACATGATTGGTCATTATCGTGAGCAACAATTTGATACCATCAGATACGGGGGTTATTACACTCAAAAAGAAATAAAAGAAATTATTAAATATGCTGAAGCAAGAAATATTACCATCATTCCTGAAATTGAAATGCCCGGACATTGCCTTGCAGCATTAGCAAGTTATCCGGATTATGGTTGTGTTGCAGATACTACTTATGAAGTTGGAAAAGCATGGGGTGTTTACCCTGATGTATTTTGCCCGAAAGAAGAAACATTTATATTTCTTGAAAATATTTTAAGTGAAGTGATAGAATTATTTCCGTCAGAATATATCCATATTGGTGGCGATGAAGTGGAAAAAATTCGATGGAAAAATTCTGCTTTTTGTCAACAACTCATGAAAGGAAAAAACCTGAAAGATGAAAATGAATTGCAGAGTTATTTTATTCAACGCATTGAAAAATATGTGAACAGTAAAGGAAAAAAATTAATTGGTTGGGATGAAATATTAGAAGGAGGTATTGCACCTAATGCTACAATTATGAGTTGGAGAGGCGAAGAAGGTGGCATTAAAGCAGCACAACAAAATCATTTTGCAATTATGACTCCCAGTAATTATTGTTATTTCGATCATTACCAGGGAAGCCCGCAAAATGAACCGCTTGCAATTGGTGGGTATACACCGATTGAAAAAGTATATTCCTATGAACCCATACCCGCTCAATTAAGTGTGGAAGAAGCAAAATATATTCTCGGTGCACAGGGTAATGTGTGGACTGAATATATCGCAGAAACTTATCAGGTTGAATACATGGCGATACCAAGAATGCTTGCACTGAGTGAAGTATTATGGAGTCAGAAAGAAAAAAAAGACTTCTATGATTTTGCTGACAGATTGTTATTGCAATTTGAATTATTAAGAAGAATTGATTGTAATTTTTCAACCTCAATATTTGACATAAAGTATAAAATTTTACCAGCGAAGGAAGATGATGGATTATATGTGGAATTAACCGGACTAAAAAATTTCCAGATTGCTTATCAATTTCTTTATCCTAAGGATGAATCATTTAAAATTTATACCACACCATTTAAAATTAATTCGACTTCAATAATATACGCACATTTAGACCATGAATATTATGGTCAAGGTATTGAATTTAAACTCAAATTCAACAGAGCCACAGGCAAGAAAATCTCTCTTACAAACCCCTCATCAAATAAATATTCTGGTGACGGTCCGTTTACTCTGGTAAACGGAGTTGATGCAATTACCTGGCGAACCTGGAGGGGTAATGAATGGCTTGGTTTTGAAGGAATAAATTGTGAGGCAATCATTGATCTTGGAAAGGAAGATACCATATCGATTATTACAGTTGGGTATTTAGAGGATAAAATGAGTTGGATCTGGATACCCAATTCGATTGAAATATTTATTTCCGATGATGGAAAAAATTTTACCCCCGTAAACAAAATAAATTCTGAAGATATAAAAAGAAATTATCGGAATATAATGATAGGCACGGATCAGGAAAACCCCGAGACTGTCAATGGCAGGTTTGTAAAAATAAAAATAGAAAACTATGGCATTATTCCCTCCGGCAATCCCGGCGCTGGAAACAAAGCATGGCTGTTTGTTGATGAAATAAGTATTGAGTAATTTTCTCCCGCAGATTGCGCTGGTTTATACAGATTATTTTCTGCGCTTTTTCTGCGTAATCTGCGGGGAACTTTTTTATGACAACAAGAAGAAAATTTATTCAAGCTGCAACAATAGGAGCAGGAATATTATCAACAAAAAATTTATTCAGCGAAAACCTGAGCAATCTGCGGGAACCCAATTCTGCATTCAACAAACCCATCGTTATTTCTACCTGGGATTTTGGTATTGAAGCAAATATAGATGCATGGAAAATATTAAATGGAAATGGAAGGGCGTTAGATGCTGTGGAAGCAGGAGTTAAAGTGGCAGAAAATGATCTACATTCAACAAGTGTTGGTTTAGCAGGTTTACCCGACAGGGAAGGAAATACTACTCTCGATGCATGTATTATGGATGAAAATTATAATTGTGGCTCTGTTGCATTTTTAGAAAAAATAAAAAATCCTATCTCTGTTGCACGAATGGTGATGGAAAAAACGCCGCATATTATGTTGGTAGGTGCAGGTGCAAAACAATTTGCATTGGAAAATGGATTTAAAGAAGATGATTATAAAAATCCTGAGAGTGTAAAAGCATATAAAGAATGGCTGAAAGAAAGTAAATATGATCCGATGTTTGATATGAAAGATCAGCATGATACAATTGGTATGCTTGCGATGGATGAAAAAAATAATTTAAGTGGCGCATGTACAACAAGCGGATTGGGATTTAAAATGCGGGGAAGGGTTGGCGATTCACCAATAATCGGTGCAGGATTATATGTAGATAATGAAATTGGTGCAGCCACTGCAACAGGAGTTGGTGAAGAAGTAATACGCATTGCAGGAACGCATTTAGTAGTAGAAATGATGCGGAATGGAAAATCACCTTATGAAGCATGTAAAGCCGCTATAGAACGCATGGTGAAAATAAGAAAGGAAAAATCAAAAGATTTTCAGGTCGGATTTATTGCAATAAATAAAAGCGGTGAATTCGGTGGCTACTGTTTGCAACCCGGATTTAATTTCGCTGTGTATTCTAATAATATTCCAAATCAATTATTTAAAGCAGATAGTTATTATTAAACGCAAGTTGGCAGTAAATTCAGTAAACAGTATTCAGTCAAAAGCAATAAATATCCAAAATTTGAATCCTAAAATTA
>JACMJP010000146.1 GCA_014380545.1 Chitinophagales bacterium
AACAGGTAACCTTGATCCTGAAACATCAGATGATATTATGAAATTATTACACCAATTAAACCGTGAATACAAAACTGCGATATTAATGGCAACACATAATTATGACATCCTTAGAAAGTTTCCGAATAAGATAATGCGTTGTGCAGGCGGAAAAGTAATAATGGAAGAAACTACCGCAACAGTGCAATGAGTTTTTGTATTTCAGCAGTATCAGAAAATTCAGTTTCAATATTTTTTCTGAATAAAAGATCAGTATCCGAAAATTCTTTTTCAAAAGTTGTATGTATTGCTGCTTTCATTTGTTCTGCATCATCTGCAACAAAACAATATTTTTCAAGCCCTGTATTATTCACCATTGCAGAATTAACAATACAAAATCTACCTTTGAATAAAGATTGCAGCAATTTTAATTTAATTCCTGTTTCTGTAAATGCAGGCAAAATATGCAGGTGGGCATTTTGCATTAGCTCATGTAATTCCGGCACAGAAGGATTTGTAAATAATTTTACACCCGGATGTTTTATTTCATCTATTAAAGAATCAGCCGGGTCTTTTCCTGCAATAAATAATGAATAAGGTAAGTCATTAAAAACATCCTCTGTTAAAAACAAAGCAGCCATCTCATTTTCATTTACACTTAAGTTGCCATGATATAAAACATAATTTCCTTTTCCGCTAACTGATGTTACTTTACTATTTCCATGAAACGGAGCCAGGTAATCCGCATGTTTAAATTTCTTTTTATACTCTTCAGCCTCCTGATGTGATATGCATAATATATGATCTGCATATTGTAGTACCTTTTCATATTTATACAACCGGCGATATTCTTCATAGAAATAAATTTTCTTTAAAATATTTTTCTCATTCCGGGCAAGATTGAGATAATATCCTGCTTCATCATTATGCATACGCACAATTTTCTTTCTGTATTTAAAAGCAGGATCATCTAAGTAATAACAACAATGTAATCCTTCAAAAATAATAGCGTAATTATTTGCCTTCAGATTTTCTTTCAGTTTTTTGTTATTGCGGGAAGAAACAATAAACGGTTTATCAGAAAAAAAACCCTTCCACATAGGTTTCCTTTTATAATAGATCACTTCTTCACATAATACCTCCAGTTCCCGGTATTTATTTCTGCCATACTCAAAACAATGTAAATGTATTTTTATTCCGGCAGCATGTAATGCTTTTATTTTATAAAATACATCAATCAATCCTCCGTAATCAGGAGGATATGGAATATTGAAAGAAATAATATTTACATGTATATCACTCAATGGTCTTGTAAAATTGAATTAATTTTTTTTCCTCTTGCTGCCAGTTCAATTCTGTTTTTGCTTTTTGAGTATTCAGTTGTAATTGATGGTATAATACTTCGTCATTTAATAATCTGTTAATTGCATTGTTGATTGTTTCAGGCACAAGATCATCAATTAATACTGCCACATTAAACGCTGTATTTAATCCTGCATATTCAGGGAAATTCATCGTTACCTGCGGGATACCTGCATGAATGTAATCAAAAAATTTATTTGATAAGGAATAATAATAACTCAAGCCCATATTCTCGACAAGGTTCACTCCTATTTTAGCTTTGTTTGTATATTGTTTCAATTCTTCAGGGCGAACATATCCGAGGAAACGGATCTTATCTTTATGGTCAAGGCTATTTGCCATCGTTCTTAATTTAATACTCAGGTCACCCTGACCGGCAATATATAATGTTGCATCCACATCTTTCATTGCAAGCATTAAATTTTCAATTCCTCTCCCCTTATTCAATGCGCCCTGGTAAATAATAGAATTTTCTTTATCCGTAACTGTCGCATTATCTTTCAACACCGGCACATTCCTGATGACAACATAATCTCTTTTGTATTTCTTCGATAAAATATCCGCTATTGTATTTCCAACTGTATAATTATATTTTATTCGTGGCAATAATGTTTTTTCAACCAGCAGCCATATTTTTTTTATTAACGGACGATCCACTATTTCCGGAAGTTCAGTGTAATATTCATGCGCATCATATACATTTGGTTTACCCTTCAGCTTTGCATTAATGAAAACAGGGATCAACGTATCGAGATCAATTCCGCAATAAATATCAAATCTTTTAAACAACAGCCAGAAAAATAATTTCATATTGTATTCAATAAAAAATAATTTACCTTTCTTAAAAAATACTTTTAATCTTACCTGTTCAAAATTTCTATCATCCGTCCTTACCGACCTGTTTTTTAAAAATCCAATTAACGTTACAGCATATCCGGCATTTGCAAGTGTGGTGCAGATTCTTTGCATGCGCTGATCATAAGTGAGATCATTGGTAACTGTAAATATTATTTTCCTCATCCTCTCCACACTAAAATATTGTCTTTCGTATGTTCTATTATTTTATTGTCTTTGCTGTATTGCAAAACTTCCAGTAGTTTTTCTTTTCTAACAGGTGCAAGTTTATAAATTGTTTCCGGGTTTTTGGGTGCCTGGATCAACTCACTTTTCAACCATTTCAATATCTTGTCAAATTCTTTTTCTGTAACTGATAATTTATTGCGCTCAACGCAGGTATCACAATATCCGCAGCGACCACTTTTTTCACCGAAATATTCCAGCAGCATTTGCATGCGGCATGCACTTTTATTTTCTGCGTATCGCTGCATGGCAAACATTCTTTTTTCTGCAGCAGTTTTTAATCTCTGTAATAGCGCATGGTCAAATTGTAAATTATCTGAAGGCAATCTTTCCGTTGTGAAAACAATTTGTGGTTTTGTTTTCGCCGGGTTATAGATCAATAAATTTTGTTTTTGCAGAAATAGTAATTGCTCAAAAAAAGTTTTTTCAGGAATAGATAAATGATATGCAAGTTCCTTTTCATAGATCATTACAAAATCATCAAATACACCCGGCGCAACCCGAAGCAGCATTTTAATAAAAGCATCCCATTGTTTATTTTCTATCTGGAATGCATATAATGTTTCTTTATCAACAATTATTTTTATTGTTGATGAACGGTTTAATATATCAGCAGTATAAATATAATTATGCTGCTGTAATATTTTTAATGCATTGCTGGTTTGTGTTGCATTCCATTTATATTTTGTACAGAAATCAATCAGATCAAAATCAAATGCTTCATCTTTTCCTGCACCTGTTGCTATTTGCAAATAATTGCACAAAGCATGATATACATTTTTTACAAACTCAATGGAAGGATACTGATATAAAATAAAACTTTGCAAATCTGCAATATCCCCTGCATGAAATAATAAACCCGCATAAGCCTGCTTTCCATCTCTGCCTGCCCTGCCCGCTTCCTGGTAATATGCTTCAGGATTGTCGGGAACATCCCAATGTACAACAATGCGCACATCAGGTTTATCAATTCCCATTCCGAATGCATTTGTGCAGACAATGATCCTTATTTTATTATTTATCCAGGTCTGTTGTTTTTTACTGCGCTCTT
>JACMJP010000147.1 GCA_014380545.1 Chitinophagales bacterium
ATTAATACATAATCACTGTCTCCTACCCGTTTCATAAAGTCTTTAATAGAAGTTCTGTATTCAGCATCCCGCACATCTCTTAAAAAAGTTATTCCGGCTACTTTAAAGTCTTTATCAATCTGGTCAGCCACATCACGGTTAGCCCATGCGTAGGAGAGAAATATTGTGGGTATAAGTTTCATAATTATAAGTCAAATCTAAAAATATCTGTAATACTATTCCTTAAAAAAATCCATCCTCCCACTCCCATTCGTACATACGAGTCGCCAATTAATTTTTTCATTCCACACAAACCAATTAAGGTGCATTCATCCCCGTATGCACCTTTTTTTATAAAAGCTGTTTATTTGCAATATAATTTTATTTTTCCCGCTTTATATGGGAAATTTGCACCCTCAACAGGGTTATTAAACAGAATGAATCAATACAAAGTATTATCCGTATCGCATAAGCAGGTTCAGGTTAGTGAGTTAGAAAAATTTATAGTGCCCTTTGGCAAAGACACCGCCCAATACGGCAGCACCCTGCAAGCCCTCAAAGAAACATTTCACATACAGGAGCTCATGTACCTTAACACCTGCAACAGGGTAAACTTTTTTATTTCAGCAAAAGATACTTTTCACGAAAACTTTCCTGCACAATTCTTTAAGACCATAAATCCGAAACTGGAAGCCTGCAACACCATTGCCGTTGATTATTTTGAAGGCACAGATGCCGTGCGCCACATGTGTGAGTTAGGTTCATCCCTGGACAGTATGGTTCTGGGTGAGCGGGAAATTTTGCGCCAGTTAAGAGTTGCTTATGAAGAAAGTCAGCAAATGGGTTTAACGGGAGATGATCTGCGCCTCGCCATGAAATTTATTATTCCCGCAGCAAAAAGAATTTATACGGAAACAAAAATTGCGGAAAAACCTGTGAGCATAGTTTCACTTGCGGCGCATAAACTTGATGCTGCATGTAAAAATAAAAATGTACACATTTTATTTATCGGCTCCGGCGAAACAAATAAAAACATGGCTGCACATTTAATGGATTCCGGCTATAAAAATTTTACAGTTTTCAACCGCACCATAGAACATGCAAAAACATTTGCATCAAAATTAAATTGCGAAGCATATCCACTCAGCGAATTAAAAAATTATAAAAAACATTTTGATGTTATTATAACCTGCACAGCTTCCACAGAACCACACATCACAACAGAATTATATGAAACAATACTAAATGGTGATAAAACGGAAAAAATAATTGTTGATCTTGCAGTGCCTTACAATACAGAAAAAAATGTAGTTGATAATTTTAAAGTTAAATACATAGATGTTGGCAGTTTAAAAACCATAGCACAAAAAAATATTGCAGCCAGAAAAGAAGAAAAAGTAAAAGCAAAAAAATTAGTAAATGAATTCATAAAAGAATTTGAGTCCATTTACATTCAGCGCAGCATTGAAAAGGCCCACGAAAGAATTCCTGCATTAATTCATAACATTCATATAAAAGCTACAGAAGAAGTTTTTGCAAAAGAAATTGATGCAATGGATGATGAATCAAAAGAAACATTATTTAAAGTGATGGAATATTTGGAAAAGAAATATGTAGCACTCACCATTGCTTCAGCAAAAGAATCTGTTAAATACAAAATATAATTGCTCATCTCTCCTGCTATGAGCAAAAAAATAATTATCGGTACAAGAGGCAGCGACCTTGCATTGTGGCAGGCAAATTTTCTGTTGTCTGAATTAAAAAGAATAAATGTTGATGCAGAATTAAAAATAATTAAAACACAGGGCGATAAAATTCAGCATTTAAGTTTAGAGAAATTAGAAGGCAAAGGTTTTTTTACAAAGGAAATTGAAGATGCATTACTGGCAAATGAAATTGATATTGCCGTACATTCTCATAAAGACCTTCCTACAGAAAATACTCCGGGGTTAACAGTAGCTGCAGTAAGTGAAAGAGAAGATTGCAGCGAAATTCTTTTAATAAGAAAAGAATGTGTAGATGAACTAAAAGAATTTGATCTGAAAGAAAATGCTGTTATCGGAACATCCTCATCAAGAAGAAATGTGCAATTAAAATTTTTCAGACCAGATATTACATGCAAAGACATAAGAGGAAATGTGCCGACAAGAATAAATAAACTGCGCAATGGTGATTATGATGCAGTAATGCTTGCCTATGCAGGTGTACATAGATTAAACTTAGATATTAGCGATCTGCATGTTGTAAAGATTGAACCACATAAATTAATTCCCGCTCCTGCACAGGGAGTGCTTGCATTTCAATGCAGGCAATATGATGAAAAAATAAAAGAGATGCTCAAACAAATTCATCATGCAGATGTATTTGAAACAATTTCTATTGAGCGGGAAGTAATGCGCTTATTTAAAGGTGGCTGCCACATGCCGCTTGGTGTTTATTGCAAAAAAGAAAATAATACTTTTCATATCTGGTCTGCTCAGGCGGATGATAAGGATGGAATGATAAGAAGACTATATGCAACAGGAGAAAATATTTCTGCTGGAGAAATTTTTGAAAAATTAAAAATCAGAAAAAATCAATCCGTCTTCATTTCAAGAGATATTGATACGGAGAGTAAATATTATAAAGTATTAAATGCTGCAGGATTTAGCGTATCAGGAAAATCGTTTTTAAATTTTGCTGAAATACAAATAAATGAATTACCGGTATGCGATTGGTTATTTTTTACAAGCAGAAACGGAGGGAAATATTTCTTTGACCAGGTAAAAACAATTCCGCAACATATAAAAATTGCTGCAATGGGAAATGAAACTGCATCGGAAATTCATGAGCGGGGATATAAAACAGGTTTTACCGGCGACGGTGATATTAAGCACACTGCTGATCTTTTTTCTTCAATTGCAAAAAAGTCAGGTGTGTGTTTTCCGCAGGCATTGCATGCAAAAGAAGAACTCATGAATTATCTAGATAAATCCATTGCAGTAATAAAACTCCCTGTGTATGATAATAAAATTAAATTACATGAACCGGTTGCGCAACATGATATCCTTGTGTTCACCAGCCCAA
>JACMJP010000148.1 GCA_014380545.1 Chitinophagales bacterium
ATAATTTTAAAGCTGAGTTTTTCGGGTCTGTTCTGCAGGCATCTATAACATTAAATAACTGGCTGGAAACGATTTTCATTTCCGGCCCAGAAAATAAGCCCCCGCTTAATATTTCAGGAAATATTTCGTGCGATAAGTTTGATCTTCAAAAAACAATTGCAACATTTACATCACCTGAAAAACAACCCGCTCCTGCATCTCCAGGTACTATTACAACAAAAAAACAAGCAGCAAATGACTGGATGAATGTGAGTGGAAATATCCGCTGTGCTATAGATGATTTTCAATACAAAAAATTGCAGGTAAAAAATGTTAAAGCAGACCTGAAGCTATCTCCCGGTTTTATAGGCGTAAATAATTTTACCGGGAATAGTATGAATGGAAATTTTAATGTGCAAACCACATTTAGAAAGTTAGCTTCAGAAAATTATTTGCTTGAAATAATAGGCATACTAAATACTATAGATATTCAGCAATTATTTATACAGTTAAATAATTTTGAACAAACAACACTTACTGATAAAAATTTGAGTGGAAAAGCAACTGCATATATTGAAAATGTTAGTATTCAATGGGATAAAAATTATAAGTTAATAGAAAAAAATATGTATGCGCTGGTGAACGTAAAAATTGAGAACGGCGAATTAATTAATTACAAACCTTTGGAATCATTATCAAAATTTGTGAATATTGAAGACCTTAAACACATCAGGTTTTCTACACTTCAAAATCAAATTGAAATTAAAGACCGTGTTATAACAATTCCTGCAATGGATATTCAAACTTCCGCACTTGATATTTATGTAAGTGGAACCCATAGTTTTGATAATACAATTGATTACCAGATGCAATTAAGCCTTGCAGAGCTGATGGCAAAAAAATTTTTTGGAAAGAATAAGAATAAAGACAATTATGAAAATGATACCCAGGGGGGAATAAATATTTATGTTTCTATGACCGGTACTGTAGAAAAACCGGTTATACAATACAATAAGAAACAGGTAAAAGAAAAAATGCAGGATCAGGGAATTGATAAGCCTGATTTTCTTGATATATTCAAACCCGACGACCCTAAGGAAAAACATGATCTTTTTAAACCAAAAGATAATAAGCACGAAACCGATGAGGATGAACCGATAGAATTTATTGAATGGGAAGATGAATAATTTTTTACTCTCCGTTATTAATTTGTAATTTTCAACATTTATTTTAGCTCCTCTTAGTCATGGTCAACTTATACGAAAAAAAATCGAGGTGGAAACTTATCTTATTTTTTGTTGCGCTTACAATAGTCGGAGCAACATTATGGTACACCAGCATGCTTGCAAAAAAATTAGCAGAAGAAGAAAAAAACAAGGTGGAACAAATTGCAAATGTTTATAAATATATAAGTACCGCTACAGATATTGTTAACTACGGATTTTTTATTGAACTGATACAATCCAATAAAACAGTTCCAATCATCTCCACAGATAATGACGGAAATATTATTGCCTTCTTAAATATTGACAGCGCAAAAGCAACAAATGATAGTTTATATGTGCAGGAGCAATTAGAAGAAATGAAAAAATTTGCAGAACCTATTACTTTTGAAATTGCAGAAAATACATTCCAGTATATTTATTACAAACATTCTTTTTTATACACTCAGCTTCGTTATTATCCTCTTATACAATTATTAATTATTACAGGTTTTTTAATTGCATCTTATATTTTATTTAATACTGCAAGGAAAAGTGAACAAAACAGAGTTTGGGTAGGCATGGCAAAAGAAACGGCCCACCAGTTAGGCACACCCATTTCTTCGCTTGTTGCATGGATAGATTATTTAAAGGAATCGACAGGCAATGTAGAGCAGAAAAAAAATATAATAGATGAGATGGATAAAGATGTTAAACGACTGGAATTGATTGCAGACCGTTTTTCAAAAGTAGGTTCATCACCTGCCCTTGTGAACAGGAATATTATCAAGGACCTTGAAAATACATTTGATTATATAAAACGCCGTGCAAGTAAAAAAGTGAATTTCACTTTGAAGTATTCAAAAGAAGAAATTCATGCAAACATAAACCCCACTTTATTTAATTGGGTAATAGAAAATATTTTAAAAAATGCTTTGGATGCAATTGATGGGAATGGAGATATTGAGTTACATATTCAGGAGGCAGATAAATCAGTATTTATTGATATCACAGATTCCGGTAAAGGAATTCCTAAATCAAAATTTGCGACAGTGTTCGAGCCTGGGTACAGCACAAAAAAAAGAGGATGGGGCCTGGGATTAACTCTGGCAAAAAGAATTACGGAAAATTATCATAATGGAAAAATATTTGTGAAAAATTCTGTTTCAGGAAAAGGAACTACATTTAGAATTGTATTACCAAAAGCATAAATAAATATTGAGAATTAAGAACCTGTAACTTTAATTTCAACTCATAACTTAGTTTCACCCATATCCATAATCTTGAAAAACTGAAATTCAGTTACGGGTTGAACACTCAGTCGCCCTATGCGTACCAAAGGCATATCCGCCAATAATTTTTCTTTTTTTACATCCTGTAATGTAACATGTTTTTTAAGTGGTTTAATTGCTTTCACATCAACAGCAGTCCAATCCCCCTCCGTCGCTGTAGGATCAGGATATGCTTCTTTCACAACTTTTGCCAAACCGACGACAGCACTTTCCTTCCCACTATGATAGAATAAACAGATATCATCTTTTTTCATACTGCGCAAATGATTTCTTGCTGCAAAATTTCTCACACCGTTCCACATGTCTGTTACTTTTTTTACAAGCTCGCTCCATGAATATGTTTCAGGTTCTGATTTAATAAGCCAGTAATTCATATAATTATTTTTTATTGTTTATCGCAATGTAAAAGTAAAAAAATATTGATGTATGTCATGAATATTTTTATCCATTGTAGAAAAAATAACACATCACCAATAGTGGTGATTTTTGCATCTGCCTATTGACTTGTATTTATTCTCACAATATATTCGCTCTACATTCTTAAAATATAATTGAACCAAGAATATTTCACCCGAGTCGTTCAGAAAAGTTAAAAAAATAATTTTTATATGATTGAAGAAGCACTGCGGTTTATAAGAACCGAGCTTAATAATTATTTGAATAACAAGATCACTCCAATAGCCGAAAGTAGGGTAGAGTTAGGGAATGTAGCAAAATTAGGAGATGCAGCAGCGAATGACCTGGTGAATAAGATCGTTGTCTCCCTCATTAATATTGAAGAAGATCGCATATCAAAAAATCCGGAAAATTTTGTGAGAGTAGATAATAAAACAGTTTATAAAAATCCGAAAATACATTTAAATATATATTGTTTATTTTCAGTAAACCGGGAATCTTATAGTGATGCCTTAAAACAATTATCATTCATTATTCAATTCTTCCAGCACAAAAATGTTTTCACTCATGAAATTGCTCCGGGTCTTGATGCAGGAATTGATAAATTAATTTTTGATCTGTACTCATTAAACTTTGAACAGGTAAATCATTTATGGGGCACACTTGGAGGAAAATATTTGCCGAGTGTTCTATATAAAATGCGCATGATAACAATTGATGAAGGGCTTATTACAGCAGAAAGCGCATTTATTAAAGAAATTGGTATTCAATCAGAAGATTATACAAACGTATTGTGAAAGCTATATATAAAATATTATTTTCTGTCGAACTGCTGCATGACTATTATAATCACCGGCAGGCATTTGAAGACCTTTCTTTACAGCCATCACCTGAAACTGAAAAGATTTTAAGAGGATACAGGACCATTTGTAAAGTATTAAAAAACAAGCTCTATGCTTTAATAGAAGTTGATAATGAAGGGAAACCTTATATATCAATAAGTAAAAATACTGTACTTCGTTTTCACCTGAAGGCATGGAGCAGATTCAATAAACAGAATCGGGCCATTTGAATTTATACTTGTAAACGGAGCAGCGCCGTCAGGGATATCTGCAGGAATTAATGAAATTGATATTAATCCTGCATTTTATCAAGTTTCATTTGGCGGTATTATGCCAGATGAATGGCGGATAATTAACATATCGGGGACAAATATTACAACCATCGTAAACTTCTTAGCGAACAGAGATGAAGCTTATTCTGCTATAGACATTATGCATAGAAACCAATTCACTAAAAAATGTTGGATCGGAGGAACCAGTCAAAGTCCGGAGTTTATTTTTTTTAGAGTTTAAATGATTAAAAGATGTACAAACAAATTACAAATATTAAAAAAGGAAAATGGACAAAGGAAATTATGCCGTTTACCTATATGAAAATTTTAATGGTGATATTTCCGTTGCATGTATATGCCCAAATCACCTCCACTTTCACACCTTCTGCCGGAGATATTTATCCATACGAATTTATTAATGTAAATGGTTATGATGAAGAAACAACTGATTATACTGATGCCACGGACTCCGTTTCAAAATACGAATATTATATTAGCCCTGCAGGAACGCCTTATGAAGCATCTTTCCCTTCTGCAAATTTATGCTTGCAGGAAAATGGGGTTTATATTTATTACAACACAGACTCAATCCACTGGGCATTGTTGGGCTATGGTTCCGATGATTATGTGCTGCAGTATGATAATGCGTTAGATTTATTTAGGTATCCTATTTACATTACATCTGATACTTCAACATTTACTGATAGTGCGAAAGCGATATACATGTATAGCAGTTCAGAAATACATAGAAATGGAAGTTTTACTTTTTCTACTAATACTTCCGCCAATCTGAATATTCCAATAGAAGAGTTTGACATCTCTTGCAGGAGGATAGATATTCTCGAACAATATATAGACTCAGTATTTATTGATGGAGTTTTTGATAAAACATATTTGACTACAGTTAATAACTATTATTGGATTGCAGTTGATGATGATGACCCTCCTTTTTATAATAATTCTGCTGTAAAACTTAAAACCCTAACATTTGATGATGGCGAATCACTAACTTCTTCAACTACAATCCGGTATTATGATACTACACCCGTTTCAATAAAAGAACCTGCTGATAATAATTGGGACATTTATTATGATGCAATAAGCGAACTCATAAAAATTAAATCTATAATTTCTGCACAAACAGAAGATTACCGGGTGAAAATTTATAATACATCAGGGCAGAATATTTACAATGCAGAAATGAACGGACAAACCGGATTGAGTATTGAAACAGGTAACATGCAAACAAACTTCTATGTAATAGTGATTGAAAATAACCAAAGCCAATTTAGTAAACCCTTAATCATTTACAAATGACAAATAAAAAACAAAATTATGTTGCATTTATAACTGGTTGCATTTTTCTGCTGATTGTTCTTGCTGTCGTATTATGGAAGGAAACTCCGAGCCCAACAACATTTTTTGTTATCAGGGTTTTACTTGCTCTCGCCGCAGGTGCGTTTGCAACAATATTACCCGGGTTTTTAAAAATAGAAAATACATTGATTAAAGCAGGCGGGCCAATTGCAATTGCTGTTGGTATTTATCTCTGGAATCCGCCGGTTATAAATACTGATGATAAATTATCTGATTTGAAAGGAACAGTATTAATAGATAACAATGCTACAGAAAGAGTTTCAGTTACAGTTTTAGGAACAACAGTTTACACAGACAACTCGGGGAATTTTGTAATAAGCGATAAACAAATTGATACTACACAAACACCAACATTAAATTTTGTTTTTAAATATAACCCCAATAAACCAGATGATAGAAATAAACCCAAATATAAGTTGATTGACGAAACAATCTTTGTAAGAACAAGTGATGCAATTAAAATCAATAATATGTTTAATTTGGAAAAAATTCCAGCAGATATCCCTGAAATAATTATTGAAGGTTATGTAAAAGATAAATACGAAAAGCCACTGGGCGGTGTTGAAATATCAGTAAATGAAATTGATAAAACAACTACCAATAATGCAGGTTTTTTTTCAATGAAAATAAAAACAACTGAAGAAAGGGTCCCTGTTACATTTGAAAAAACAGGGTATCAGTCTGAAACGATCAGAACGGCGGTTCCAAACAAGAATGTATCTGTTGAATTAAGAAAATAAACAGGATATTATGAAACAGTATTTATATTTTATATTCCTCTTCTTGTCTGTACTTGCAACAGCACAAACATCGGTGAACCTGCAGGTATTTGATGCGAAAACAAATAAAAATATCTATACAGTAAAAGTGATCATTCCGGGTTTTACTGACGAACACATCATTACAAAAACTGCTGATAGCTGGAAACTTGAATTGCCTGTTGCCGGTAATGAACAGGATTATGTATTTATTTTTCAGAAAGAAGGTTATTATGATTCACTGTTAACATATTCAGTTTTTGCAGAAATAGAAAATTTAGACCTGCAAATAAAAATGCGTCCGATCAAAACCTCCACTTCCTCTTCAGAAACATTTATCCAGGGTTTCGTAAAAGCTACAGACTATCAATTATTACAAAATGTGGAAGTGCTTATTAAATTATCATCAAAGGATTCATTAAAAACAAAAACAGATAAAGACGGGTACTATTATTTTAAAATTAAGAACAATAAAATCCCATCGGGCACAAAAAAATTCTCCCTTGTTTTTCGCCCCCCAACGGTCAGGCATGAAAAAGAATCTGCGGAAATTACCAAGAGTAGCAGTGTTAAAGATTATCATTTGAATATTACACTTGCCAAAAGAAATACAATTGCAGAAATAAAAGGGAAAGCAATTAAACCTGATGATTTTATTTATGCTGTGAAGGTTACGCTTGCTAACGATACAATGCCGATTGATGAAACACAATTGGATGAAGCAGGTAATTTTATATTTAAGTTCGATACAGTTGACTATGATCCGGCGGCAAACTATCATTTATTATTTTATGCAGATGATCTGAATGATACAATTGTGAGTTTCAATCCAAGAAGAGGAATTCAGGGATTAATCACTTTGCATGAACGTCCGTTGTGGGACCGAACATTACATGGTTTGATTTTCGATATCAGTTTATTACCCGGAACAAAAGACATTAGTTATTATGCAGGGTATATTTATTTTTCCGGTGGCAGAAGATCACAAATATCTGTCGGAGCCGGTTTGGGTTATGCGCATCTTATCGGCAAACCAATTGAAACCTATCCGGAAATAAATAAAAGCAATTATGATTCTGCTGCCGTAGGAATTAGTTTGAGATCAATTTATTTTGGCGGTGATGTGCGCTATTATTATCGCCCCTATTCATTAAAGAAACCTGTGTTTAATCCAACAGCACAGGCAGCAATTTATTTTGGTCCTGATGTGCGGGCAAAATTATTACAACCAAAATTAGCAGCAGGTACTTTCATCAATATTACAGAAAAATTTGCCGCATTGGTGGAAGCTCAACTCACTTTTAATTTTTATAGTGAGCCTCAATTTAATTATGGAGGAGATTTTACCGGATATGAACGGGCATTTATCCTGAAACCATTTTTTAATGTTCAGTTGAATTATATAATTCCGATAGAATGAAATTCTTTATACCGATATTGCTATTGTCTGTTCTTTCCTGTAAAAAAGAAAGATATGAATGTGTAAATTCTAATACAGTTGAAGGGCAAATATTTAATTGCACTTATTTAATTGAAATTCCACCATACAGCTATATTGATTCATTTATTACCGGCACCTCTGCGCCTGCAACAATAGAAATATTCGGAGATGCAACATATTTTCAGTTGCTGCCACCTTACTCAGCTGATGTTCCTGTTCCTCAGGGCAACTTTGATAATTTCACCCAGCATTATCAAATACAATACGCTACATACAATTTGAATGAAATGATTGCCGGCATTTTTACAGAGCCGATTATTACATCTTTAGATTTTCCCAGGCAAATTTTAAATCTTGAAAAAATGATCTGGACATGGAACACAAGCTTGAGTGCAGATGACGGAGTGATCAATTATAATGAAGGCGTTAGTGTTTCAGTAACAACTGACGGTGTTATAAATTATTTACCCCTGACTTTACTTGACATTGGCAAAACATATTACATAGCAATGTGGGGTTATAATGATGAAGCAACAGTAGTTGAATATTCAAGCAGACAAATTGAAATGAAAATAATAAATTAAAATATTATGGCACTTCAAAAAGGCGATAAAAGCACACTAGTAAAAAAATGGCAGCAATTTTTAATTGACCAGCAATTTATATCAGGTAATGCAGATGGCAATTTCGGAAAAAAAACTGAAGATGCAACAAAAGCATTTCAGCAATTTTACAAATTGCAGGCTGATGGAAAAGCAGGAAGTGTAACACTTGGCAAAGCATACGAATTAGGTTTTAATCCTGATAAAGAAATTACTTCTAATAAAGTAAGAAATGATAAAGACATGATGCAATGGATAAAAATTAATCTAGGGGAAATTATAAAAGAAGCAGTAAAAAATTCAATTTATACCGCAGACTGGCTGGCAGGTATGGGTGCACGGGAAACAGGTTTTTTATTCGCAAAATATTACAACCAGGGGTTTTCTTATAATGACATTTGTTTAAAAATGAAGGGTGATTATTGTAAACGTCAGGGTGAAAAAGAAAAACAATATCACGGTTTTGGTTTCTGGCAAATTGATACCGGTTCTTATCCCGTATTTATAAATGCAGGTGATTGGCAGGACCCATTAAAAACTGCAATAAAAGCAGTTAATGTATTGGAAGAAAAAAGAAAATATTTAATACAAAAAGGATGGGATAAAAAATTGTCTGCAATTCTTTTTGAAAGAGCAATTACAGCTGCCTACAATTGCGGACAGGGGAATGTAAACAAAGC
>JACMJP010000149.1 GCA_014380545.1 Chitinophagales bacterium
ATATAATTTTGCATAGCGCATAAATACGCCGACTGCCGCAAGTGAGCAAATAATAAATCCTGCAATTCCATCTAAAAAACCAAGATCAATAATATAATGTTTAAAAAAACGAAATGCAGGTTTAATTACAAAATGGAATAAGGTAGGACGTTTATTTTTTTTCGCTGCGTCCTGTGCCCCCCAGGTCGAATATCTATCCCACTTTTCTAAGTAATGAAAAATATCCTTATATGTGTAATGCAGCATTTTGTTTTTTAATTTACCAATTGCGCCTTTTGTAACAATTTCCTCATGCACCTGCTTTTCTTCATAGCGGCATATATCTCTTTTAAATAACCTTATCACTTTATCCCTTTGCCAGCCGCTGTATTTTATTTCTTTTCCGAGAAAATAATTTTTTCTGTATATCCAAAATGCTTCAAACCCAATTTTCTCCTGCTGTAATATATTTTGAATTTCATTTTTTAATTCTGCTGTAATTCTTTCATCAGAATCAAGAATTAATATCCATGCATAAGACGCCTGAGGAATTGCCCAGTTTTTTTGCAGGGCAGGGGAAAGATATTCGTGTTGCAAAATTTTTGTCGTGTATTTTTTTGCTTTTTCAACTGTATCGTCGGTGCTAAAGGCGTCAATTACTAAAATTTCATCACACCAACCGACACTTTGCAATGCAGCTTCTATGTTGTGAGACTCATTTCTGCATGTTATAATAGCTGTAACCGTATGCATGACCTTAAGTGGATTTTGCACTCCTGCTATTAAAAAAATTCAGGAACAGGAAAAGAAAGGTGAGGTAAAATGCTGTGCCTATCTGTATTTCCAGCGAATGTTCAGTCATGAGAGATAAAAATAGCACAATACCAAATGTTGTAAATAAAAACTCTTTATATCGTTTATTTTCAAAAAATGGAAAGGCAACAGCCATAATAAATAAAATTAATCCAATAATACCGAGGCAGGCAAATACAAAAACAAATTGATTATGCGGTAACATGTATGTGATTGGCTGGTCTCCATAATCTTCTTTATATTTTTTAGTAACGGCATCTTTTATATCACCTGCGCCAATACCAATAATCGGGTTTTCTATACCTATTTCAAAACCATATCGTGTGCTTACAATACGCTGGGCGTCGCTATGTCCTGCTTTCAAATCACCATCAGTAATAAGTTCCCATTCATAAAAAAAGTAGCTGATGCGGTTGTTAAGAGACGGAAATAAATGGACGCTTGCATAGCCCATTGCAAATACAATAAGAATTAGCAAAAACCCCCGGAAGTATCTTTTTTTATCAAACATTCTTTTTATAAATGTAAAAAGCATCACAGTATATAATACCAGTAAACCACTGCGTACTGCAAGCATGTGTAAAATAATGAAAAGGAGAATTCCAATTATAAATACTAGCCACCGTTCAAAAGGGTATTTAATTATGAACCGTTCAATAAATAAATGGAATGCAAGAATACATGCAAAGGCCACTTCTATACTAAAACGAATATGGTCATTCATGGGTGTTGGAATTGCCCTGCCTAATTTTATCAGGTCATTATATTCTTTAAAATTCAGCAGGTAATTTATTGCTACAACATCAGAAGCAATAAACATAATTACAACATAGAGCAATAAAAATAAATACAACCTCCTTTTATTTAAAGAGGGCAGTGTTACAAAACCAAGCGGTAAAGCAAGAAAAGGCAATTTCATCCTGCAGCGGTCTATCCAATAATCAATATTTTCGGAATATAACCCACTTATTAAATAAAGAACTAATACACCAAGCAACAACATACTTGTTTTATTTTGTAGCCAACTATTTATATTTTGTTTAATATTAATATTTATAAGTGCATTGAAAAAAATGGTAATAGTTGCTACACTTAATACAACTTTTGAAGTCACAAGTCCGGCCATTAAACCTGCAACAGCCAAATATGCAAAAAACTGGTTCGGAAATATTTTTAGCAGGCGCAGTAACAAACTGTTCAGGTTTTTAGAATTGCGTAAAAGTAATTTGTCTGTATGAAATTATCTCAAAAATAACGCACATTTTATACTGTTGTTGTAAAGAATTATTTTTACACCGTGAGCAAAAGAGATCCGCAAAAAGCAAAGAAAGATACCATCTTTAATAAAGAATTCCTGCCCCATGCTGATGCCTTATACAACTTTGCCTATCACCTTGTGTATGACGAAGAAGATGCAAATGACCTGGTACAGGAAACTTTTTTAAAGGCATATCGCTTTATAGATAGTTATCAGGCTGGTACGAATGCAAAAGCATGGTTATTTAAGATTCTGAAAAATGCTTTTATCAATGATTACAGGAAAAAAGTAAAACAGCCTGTAAAAGTCGATTATGAAAAGCTATTCGATTACCAGGAAACAGACGACGAAAGTTATGTTGAGTATGTAGATTTAAGACAGGAGGTTTTTCAGGGATTGATTGGGGATGAAATTACCAAAGCAATTAATGAGTTACCTGTTGATTTTAAAACTGTAATTTTATTGTGCGATGTTGAGGAGTTTAGTTATGAAGAGATTGCAAAGATCGTGGATATTCCTATAGGTACAGTGAGAAGCAGGTTACACCGGGCAAGAAATATATTAAAAGAAAAGCTGCGCAATTATGCTGCAGAACAAGGCTATAAAGAAAAACGGTAGGCATGGAACAACATTTACCTAAACATAACTGTAAAGATTTTACTAAAAAAGTTTTTTTAGTCCTTGATGGTGAGCTTCCGGAAACGGAACGCAAATTATTTATCGAAGATATTACCCGCTGCAAAGGGTGCCTTGATCATTATCACATAGAAAAACATTTTAAGGATTTTGTATACAATAGATTTGACCGCAAAGCTTGTAGCGATCAATTGAAAGCTGATATTGTGAACGAGATAAAGAAGATTGATGCGGAGGAGGGTTAATAAATTATTCCTGTTTCATTTCTATTGGCAGTGTATAAGTTACTTTCACATTTACATCATTTAATTTTCCCGGTATCCAGTTAGGCATTATTGAAATTACTCTCAACACTTCTTTATTTAATGCATCATCTGCCCCTTTAACAATTTCAGGATATGTAACCTTTCCATTCTCATCAATAATAATTTTCACATAAATTGTTCCTTCAAAATCTTCACTGCCTCTTGGAATAACAATGCGATCATGGATAAATTTATCTAATGCGATTTGCCCGCCCGTAAATTGCGGCACTTGATCAACGTTTGAATAAGCCGTATCATAAGAATTATATGAAAATAAATCTACACTTCTATCAGCATATATATCATCTCTATCGTCATTATTTGCGTCTTCCTTTTTTAACTTCTTCTCTCTTTTTGTTGTTTTTTCCGTAACTATTACCTCGGATAGTTCATTTTCTGTAACACCTGCATTTGTTTGTGTTGATGCCGGTATCTCATTATACTTAATATTTTCTTCAGTGATTATTGCGTCATCTTTATAAACAAGTACACTTTCCTGTTCACCTTCCACTGCTCCGTCTAAATCATTTTCCTGGTTATTATTTTTAAAATCATCATAACCAATTGCTTTTTCATTTGAAGTATTTCCACTTGAAATATAGGAAGTTGCAGATGAGGAATCAGCCATGGAAATATTTTTTCCTGCAGAAGTTGTTTCCAGTTGGGTTATTGTTGTTTCGTTTTGTGCCGTAGTATCAAATAATTGAATTGATGAATTGTTTTCTCTGGTTTCTCCTGCATCATACATCTCATCTGCTTTTGCAATTTCCTGGTTTTTCGCAGAATTATTTGTGAACCAAACTGCAAACCATGCAATACCAATAAATACTAACATTAAGGCTGCAACTGCAAGTGGTCTTGTTTGTGAGGAAATAAATCTTTGTTTTATTTTCCTGTTTCCAACTATTATATCAATATCCTTTACTATTTTATCAACAAAATGATTTACATCTGTTGCAGGCATCATCCTGTAACCTTCAATTGCGTCTTTAAGAAATTCATCTTCCTGCAAATGTTTTTCAAATAAAACTTTTTCATCTCCGCTTAATTTATTTTGTAAATAAGCAACAATGGTTTCTCTTGAAAATAATTTTCTTATATGTTTATTGCTAACCTGCATTTTTATTTTCTAAATATATTTTTAAATTGCGTTTCCCGTTCTGAATATAACTTTTTACCTGCAACATGCTGTAACCTGTAATTTCTGAAACTTCCTCATAACTTTTATTCTGCATGTAAAATAATTCAATACATATTTTCTGTTGTGCGTTCAATATTTTTATTCCATCTTCAAGATGCAGCAGTTGCGCTTCTTTCAATTCAGTGTCTTCCTGATGCACAAGAGGTTCGGTTTCCATACCATCCTCGTCCTTATCATTAAACTTCTGAAACTCAACATGCATGTGTGTTTTCTCTTTGCGCAGCAGCATCAGGCATTCGTTCTTGCTCACCATGTAAAGCCATGCTTTAAAATTATTTACTTCATGTTTCTTAAGATCGAGCAACAATTTTTCAAATATCTGCATCACCATGTCCTGTGCTGAGTCCGGATCTTTCAAATACTTCATACATACCCCGAAAACAAGATGGGCATATCGTTTAAACATTTCACCCAAAACAGCACTGTCCCCTGTCCTCTTAAAGTTGCTTAACAGGATTTCATCAGGTGTATCCTCAGATGATTTAAAATTGAATAGCTTCAAAACAATTTCTCTTGGCGATTAAAATTAAAGTGAAAAGTTTAAATTTAACGACTCGGATTGTTCTTTATTCTGTAATAGAAGAAATTTGAAGCATAATTTCTTCATTGAGAAAGCCAGTTAAATGTAAGCATGAAAATGAATCAGTAACTAGCTCAACTTGCTTCAGCCCTGTGGAAAGGTGCTGTTTGTATTAATAAAGGAACGACTAATTTTGTGCAACTACCGGGTAATGACAGCAACACTTCAAACATTTTTAGAAAAATCTGAACGCAAAGCCTTTGATGCTGAACATAAACGTAAGTTATTGTTCAACATCGGGAAATATGACGCTACAGTTGTAAAAGGAAAAGAACAATATGCTGATCTTGAATTAGTGCGCAAGCGGGCGAAAAATATAAAATGGAAGGCACTTGAAAACTTAGATAAATATCTTATTGAATTTGAAACCAATTTTACAGCAAACGGTGGAAAGGTTATTTGGGCGAATGATAAGAAAGAAGCACAGCAGGAAATATTGAAGATCCTTAAAAGAAAAGAAACAAGGAGTGTAGTAAAAGCAAAAAGCATGACAAGTGAAGAAATTCATTTGAATGATTTTCTTGCTGAAAACAATATTGAAAGTATAGAAACAGATCTCGGGGAATTTATTCAGCAGTTAGATGGTGAAGCGCCTTACCATATTGTTACACCGGCAATGCATAAAAGTAAAGAGGATGTTGCGAAATTATTTAATGAAAAACTCGGAACAAGTCTTGACCTAACTCCGGAAGAACTCACACTTGTTGCAAGAGACAGATTGCGGAAAAAATATTTAGATGCTGAAGTTGGTTTTAGTGGTGCAAATTTTATTTTACCTGATATAGGCGGGATTGCAATTACTGAAAATGAAGGTAATGGAAGATTGAGTACAAGTTTTCCAAAAACACATATTGTAGTTGTTGGAATTGAAAAAATGCTGACAAGTGTGAATGATCTGAATATCATGTGGCCTTTGCTTGCAACATATGGAACAGGACAAAAAGTAACCGTATATAATACAATATTAACAGGCCCAAAAAAAGAAATTGAAAATGACGGACCCGATGAGATGTATGTTATTTTATTAGACAACGGAAGAAGTAAATTATTAGCTGACGAAACAAAACGGGAGGCATTATATTGTATCCGCTGCGGAGCATGTTTAAATGCATGCCCTGTTTATAAAAATATTGGAGGACATAGTTACGGCTCAACTTATAGCGGACCCATTGGTTCCATCATTACTCCGCATTATGATGGCATGGAAGAATTTAAACACTTATCACAAGCATCCTCTTTATGTGGTAATTGTACTGAAGTTTGCCCTGTTAGAATTAACCTGCACACATTATTATTATATAACAGAAAAGAATCTGTTGAAGAAGGTTATACAACTTTCTCAGAAAAAATGACCTGGAAATTATGGCGCCGGGCAATGCTGAACAGAAAAGTAATGGACAGGTATAATGCATCCTTAAAAAATTTTGCAATAAAAACACTCTTTAAAAACAGTTGGGGAAAAAGAAGGGAGATGATAAAATTCGCACCTAAATCATTTAGTAAAATGTGGGTGGATGCGCATGGTGAAAAGGGTGAATAACGTCCTGTATTACTTTTTTATTGCACACTCCTTTTTTCAAAATATTTCTTAACATTAGAACGTTTATAGCACTCATCTTAAAAGTCAATTGCTATGAAACGTATCACACTTCTACTTGCTGTCTTTTATTGCATTAATACAATATCAGCTCAATCAAATCCTGTATTAATTTCTTTGTTTTTTGAAAAAGGAAATTACATACTTACAGAGGATAATAAACAAAAGATAAATGCATTTATAGAATCTGCTAAAGACTCGACTTATAATTCACTTATTGTAAAAGGTTTTGCTGATGCAGATGGAAATGATGCGGAAAATTTAAAACTATCAGAAAATAGGGTTAATGCTATTGTTGATGAATTAAGCAATAATGGATATTACAATGCAAAAGCTAAATATTATGGCGAGCAAACTGCATCAAAAAATAATACAGAAGAGAATAAAGCTTTCGACAGGAGAGTAGATATTATTTTTTCCAATACATATACATTCGGAAATAAAAAAGAAGCACAGATATTTTATTTTAAGCCAAACAGAGATATTGTATTTATGGGGTCCGAAGGAACACAAATTAAAATCGCTGCAAACAGTTTAGTATATGATAGCGGGATGCTACCCGGCGGCGATGTAAAAATTGAACTCACGGAGTATTACAGTATGGAAGATATTATTCAAAATAAACTTACTACAGCCTCAAACGGAAATATGCTCATTTCTGCAGGCATGATAAATATTGAAACATCAAGAAATGATAATCCATTACAATTAAAAGCAGGCAGAACAATGGAAGTGGGATTCACAAGCAGAACTGCTGATGATGGCTTCCAATTATTTTATGGTGATGCCGATAATGCCACTGGCTCTGTTAATTGGGAACCTGCAATTAATGCAAATCTCTATGCAGGTAATTGGGATTTTGCAAGCATTTTATTCTTTGAAACAGACACCGTCTCCGTTGAAAGAGGAAAATTTGATGTGAATAAATACGGTCAGAAAATAAGAGTGAAACAAACATGGACAAAAAGAACAAATGAATACTTCTATGATACAATAATAGTTGATAAAACAATTTATGCAAATCAAATTCTTTTACAATCTGCAAAACTCGGCTGGCTTAATTGCGATATGTTTTATGAAGAAAAGGAAAAAACGGAACTACTGGTAAACATTGATCCGAAACTGGAATGCGAAATTGTTTTAGTATTTAAAAATTATAAATCAATGCTCGCACCGGTAAAAGTAAATGCTAAACAAATAAAATTCACGGATATTCCACCGGGTGAAGAAGTAATATTAACAGGAGTAGCTACAGATGGGGAAAAACTTTATTTTACAAAACAGGAATTAAAAACGGGACCTGTTATCATTAACCTTAAATTTTCTGAATCAACAGTAGCTGAAATAGACAAAAGTTTGGCGGCACTGAATTAATTCCGTAAATAATATTTCTCTACAATTTCCTGGTGATGCTGCGCATGGTA
>JACMJP010000150.1 GCA_014380545.1 Chitinophagales bacterium
GATGCATTATAATGATCTCTTTATTTAATGCATCCAGCATTTCTTTATTTACACCGAAGTATAAAGAATACTCCCGCAACGACGGAAAGAATTTTATATCTTGTCTTTCCAATTGTATGCGCAAAATATTTGCAACATCACACCATGCTAAAGTTTCTTTAACATCATAAGAAACTTTCACTCCCATACTTTCAATAAATTTAGGCATCAGTGTGGGCGGTCCGCAAACAGTTACTTCAGCACCAAGTTTTTTTAAACAATGAATGTTAGAGCCCGCAACTCTTGAATGTAATATATCTCCAACAAGTGCAACCTTCACTCCTTTCAGATCTTTTAAGCGCTCTCCTGTTTTCTCGCCAAGTTTTTCCATCATACTGTATGCATCCAATAATGCCTGTGTGGGGTGTTCATGAGTTCCGTCTCCCGCATTAATAATATTTGCATCAATATGTTTACTTAAAAAAACCGGCGCACCCGGGCTTTGATGACGCATCACTACCATGTCCACTTTCATGGCGAGAATATTATTTACTGTATCTAATAATGTTTCACCTTTTTTTACTGATGATGATGAAGATGAGAAATTAATTATATCAGCGCCTAATCTTTTTTCTGCAAGCTCAAATGAAATTCTTGTTCTTGTGCTGTTCTCAAAAAAAATATTTGCAATTGTAATGTCCCTGAGTGATGGTACTTTTTTAATGGGGCGGCTTAATACTTCTTTAAATGTATCTGTGGTGTTTAAAATAATTTGAATGTCTTCCGGCTGAAGGTCTTTAATGCTAATTAAATGTTGCACACTTAAATTGCTCATCGTTATTCTTTATATGGAATTATCCAAACTTTATCTTCTCCCCCGTTATTTGCCCATTCAACTCTTACCTTTTCGCTGGTGACTGCATCCACTGTTTTGCCGACATAATCCGGCACAATGGGAACCTCTCTTGAAAACCTCCTGTCAATTAAAACAAGTAATTCAATTTTTGCAGGTCTCCCGAAATCCAATAATGCATCCATGCCGCTGCGCACAGTTCTGCCTGTATAAAATACATCGTCAACAAGAATTACATTTTTATTTTCAACAATAAAATCTATATCAGTCATGAGCGGAAGCAGCGGCTTATCATTATGCCTGAAATCATCCCGGTAAAAGGTAGTATCCAGTATACCGAAATTAATTTTAACGCCGGGCAGCAGCTCATTTAATTTTTTAATGATGCGCTGCGATAAAAAAATGCCCCTCGGCTGCAAACCAATTATACAACTGTTATTAAAGTTTCCGTGATTTTCTATTAACTGATGACAGAGCCGCTCAATGGTGAGTTGAAATTTTTGACTATCGAGAATAATGCGGCTTTGCATTAAAATGTAAAGATAAAGCACAGATGGTAAAGGGCAAAATACCAATCCTAGTTGCTGTATTCTTTCTCGCCAATAAGGAAAATTAAGAGGGATGTTTTCTATCCTGTTATGTTATTTTTCTTAATTTCAACTTTCAAACAATAACCTTAAACCCAAAATAAATTTATTATGGCAGAGAATCCTGGGGAGATAAAATATACTGAGATGAGTGCGGAGGAGTTTGTGAATCATTGGAAAGGGTTTGTTAATGAAAGTGAAGGGTATAATCCTTATACATTTAGAAACATAGAGGTTAAAGAACAAATATATATTTCTAGTGAAGAGAACCTTCAGAATATTGCACTGGCGAAATGCAAAATAAATTCAATTTGGGTCAATAAGTGTTTTTCTGGGTATATTTCTATTCAAGAAAATACAATTGTAGATAATTTAAGGGTAGATAAGGAGAGTAGGATTGATGGTATTCAAATTTATGATTCTGAAATAAAACACTTCTATATTACGGGTGCCATAATAGGAAATCTTATAATAAGTAATACTAAACTCCATAATAACCTTTTTATTGAAGGTGAATCTATTCTGAAAAATACATTTTATGTGAAAAACAAATCTTTTCTTCCTGGTATTTATATTAAGGAAGGTGTGATAACTGCGGATATAGATATATCTGATTCCATGGTGAATTATTTAAATATTGAAAAATCAAAAATTTTAGCACTAAGGGTTATTGACAATTCAATTTGCGGCAAAATTAGAGTTCGTGACTCTTCCACCGATAATATTAGAGTTTTGGATTCTATGACAGATGATATTAGTTTGTTTAATTTAATTGTTAAAAACCTGGTTATCATTCAAAATGCGACTGTTCCTTCTTTAGAAATTGGAGACTGTGAAAATGCTCACGAAATATCAATTACTAACACAAATATTTCATCCTTTAATTTGATTAATAGAAAATCAATTAATGTAAAATTTAGCTTTACTAAATTTGAAAATATTGATCTTGAAGGATCAGTTATCCCAAAAGACACTTCTATTCAATTTAATGATTGTCAAGTAAATCACCTGATATATTCTTCAACTCAAAATCATGGTAATATTTATTTTCAGAATTTAAGTCCACTAAAGAAATTTCAAAGTAGAGTTAAGGGACCTGCATTTGGAAATAATAGCTACAAAAGAGACGATGAAAATAAATATATTTTTCAAGATAAAACAGAGCAGGCAAGAATTTTA
>JACMJP010000023.1 GCA_014380545.1 Chitinophagales bacterium
AAAATTATAAATCAATGCTCGCACCGGTAAAAGTAAATGCTAAACAAATAAAATTCACGGATATTCCACCGGGTGAAGATGTAATATTAACAGGAGTTGCTACGGACGGAGAAAAACTTTATTTTACACAACAGGAGTTAAAAACGGGACCTGTTATCATTAACCTTAAATTTTCTGAATCAACAGTAGCTGAAATAGACAAAAGTTTTGCGGCCCTGAATTAATTCCGTAAATAATATTTCTCTACAATTTCCTGGTGATGCTGCGCATGGTAAGCAGTGAAATAAAGCATTTCCCGTGCAGTAATTTTTCCTAATAGCGGGTGCGGAAAAATGTATGTATCCAGTTGTTCTTCACTCCACTTATTTTCTACAGCGTTATTAATTGATGCTAAATGCTTCTTACACCCTTTAATAAGTTTTTTTCTTGATGTATCCAGTTTTTTAGGTGGGATAAACCTCCCCATAGCTTTATATCCGCTACTTAATTTGTTTTTGTATTTTGCAACAAGCTCTTCGTAACTTTTAGATGGCCGGTTACTTCTCCCTGCAATAAGTTTAATAAGCCATTTGGGTAAATTATAAGCATAAGCTAATGGCTGAATTGATCTGACGATATGAACAAGATTTTGCTGCGGGCTCCATTTATCCTCAATATGTTTTCTAAAATCTTCTTCTGAAAATTTTCCAATCATAATAAAAAAATTATGATGATTTGTTTTTAATGCCTGGATAATTTCCTTTTTATTCATATATCAAACAAATTTAAGAAACCTCCCGCTATTCAATGTAACCTGGAATTTATATTAAATAAAACAATAGGCTGAGTTTGTTATACCTTATAGTAAAAAGATTTTCATAAAGTGTGTTTGTATCGCACTATTTTATATTTCCGATAAGGGGAAAAAAATGTCGCCGGCTAAACATATAGAGAGCTCCATATAACTGTCTTCACAAGCAATTTATGACACTACTATGAAAAAACCGGATAATCATGGTGCTGCGTAGATATGAGAAACTTAAAAAAATGTTTTTGAAAGGGAGTTACATACAACTCAATTTTGATATAAATAAGAAAACAGAGAATATGAATCGCATAGATAACATCACACACATAATCGCAAACGTTGTAACAGAAGTTGCCTTAAACTTTCCTGTAGCATATATCAATACAGTATCGTTTTTTAAACAGGGAAATGTAGTTGCTACCTGCGACTGGAGGGAACAAAAGGAAAACGCCATCAGAATAAACCAGATACAACCGGCATTTTACACCAGATATGATCACGGCAATGATTTTTCTGAAGTGGAGATAACCGGCATTGACACACAGGGAAACCTTTTTAAGTTATTTTCCCCGTTAAATATGATCAAAAGCAATAAGGCAGCGTAGTTTTTTCATACCATACAGATGAGTTGTTTTAGGGAGCATGATGAGGAGCATGTTCCCTTTTTATTTATCATTACTTGCCGACTGCAATAATTAACAGATCATCATTTTGCCGTCACAAACCCACTTCATGTGCTTCGTACGAAATATATATACCGCCCATCTTTGTTATTAATTCTCCCTGGAAATTAAATTTAATATTAATACGGTTTTAAATTACTGATAATGACACACACACACCAGTTCAACAACATGGTTGCTAATGTTGTAACCAAAGTTGCAGTTTCCTTTCCGGTTCAAATCATCGAAACTATTTCTTTCTACAGCCACAAGCATCTCATTGCTACATGCTTTTGGAATGAAGAAAATGATCAGGTGCATTCAATTAAAGCAGGACCGCTACACATTTCGCCGGATTTTGTTTTATTGGAGAATATTACATGCCTGCAACCCACGGATATTTGTATTACAGGCATAGATGAGGATGACCAGCCATTCAGCCTCCATTTATCACTGGATTTTTTAAATAACAAGTTTGCAGCGTAAAAAAACTCATAATTTATAAATATCGTAATTCTCATATGATGATAACATGCACAATTATATTATTAATAGCTCTTTTGCGAAGGCGGTTGAAGCGAAGTAACTTTACACTTCGGAGAATACTGCATAATGGAAGTAGCAAATACTAATTTTCAGAGAGTTATTAATTATAATAAAAAAAATCTTACCAACGATCAATTACTTGATCTGTATAAACGTATTTTAAAACCCCGCATGATTGAGGAAAAAATGCTCAATCTTCTTCGCCAAGGAAAAGTATCAAAATGGTTTAGCGGAATAGGACAGGAAGCAATTTCAGTTGCAACTACTTTTGTGTTGCAGAAAGATGAATATATTTTACCTATGCACAGAAACCTTGCTGTATTTACAGGCAGAAATATTCCGTTCCGGAAGTTATTTAATCAGTGGCAGGGAAAAAAGAATGGTTTCAGTAAAGGAAGGGAACGCAGTTTTCATTTCGGCACAAATGAATATCATATTGTTGGAATGATCTCTCATCTGGGTCCTCAATTAGCGGTTGCTGATGGAATTGCATTAGCTTGTAAATTAAAACAGGAAAATAAGGTAACAGTTGTTTTTACAGGAGAAGGCGCAACAAGTGAGGGTGACTTTCATGAATCATTAAATGTTGCCGCTGTGTGGGAC
>JACMJP010000151.1 GCA_014380545.1 Chitinophagales bacterium
AATGTTGTTCTTGCAGCAGATACGGAATACAATAACATTGATTTATTGGCAAGCTGGTAATTCATTACATCCTGAGCAATAGCCGGAATCGTGGCGACATGTTGAAAAGCAAAAAAATTAAATTCATCAAAACGATAGCGAAAAGTTGAAAGATATTGTTCTTTTTCATTTTGATTCATGATGCTGAAGTCTGATTGTATTTTTGCTACCCTTGCATCCATATCTTTTTTTAGATAGGCGTATGCTTTTTCAATATCTCCTTTTGCTTCATATATTTCGCTAAGTCTTCCATAACTTGCTAATAACATGGGGTCATTTTCTTTATACGTTTTTTTTCTTACTTCATATACTTCTTCAGCAAGTTTTAAAGCTGCATCATAATTTTTTGTTCTGAAATACAATTCTGATAAATTATCTTTCCAGGTATCATAATTTACGTCAGTTTCTGCAAAATATTTTTCGCTTATATCAATAACACTTTTATAATTGCTTTCTGATGATTCATATTGATAATTATCTAATTGCCAGCCTGCTAATGCTGCAATTGATCGCATATATGTCATTGTAGTATCTCCCGAAAGGCTTTTCGATTGACTTACAACATCTCGCAAAATATTACCTGTTATTTCATTATTACCTGCAAGCCTGTTTGTTTCTGCATTATCAAGTAGTGTTGAGAGGTATAGGCTTTTCAACAATACAGTATCAAGCAAAAAATCAAGCGTTGAAGGGTTCTCAATTTGGCTTTTATAATATTGCACCATTTCATTGCGCAGTGACAATGATTTTGAATACCTGCCTACCCTGTCGTAAAAATCTGCAAGATCATTTACGTAATTATAATAAAAGGCATCTTTACTTTGATCATACTTTTCTGTGAGTGCAAGCATATCTATGTATAATTTTTCTGCAGCAGCATAATTTGCTATATCCGAATTATGATATGCCAGTTTTTCCATAATAAGAATATGCAACAAAGTATCCGGTTGGGTTTTTCCAAAAGACTCAAATAATTGTGAATAAAGAATTGTTGCTTTGTCTATGTTATTCTGATCTGAATAAATATTTGCTTTTTTATAAGTAATGGAATTCTTCTCTGATGTTTTTGCATAAGGTTCAATTTTATTCAGAAGGGAAAGAGCGTTATTTATTTCATTGTGATCATATAATTCATCTGCATACTCCAGCCCATAATAGACATATGTATCACTAAATTCTTTTTTATCCGATTCAATTAAGGCAAGTAAATCATCATACACCTTATTTGCCTCCATGTCTCTGTATTGTACATAATAAAAATGTGCAAGACGATTCATGTATTCTAATGTTTCTTCTGTAGGCTTTCCGTTTTTATAACTCCTTGCTATTGTCCTTAGGTTTGCAATAATAGCTTCGTCTGTTAAATTATAAGCCTCACACATTAAACTCATCATGTGCCATTTATCTGCACCGGGCTCTTTTTCTGTATCAATTTTTTTGATATAAATATCTGCATTTTTTTTTATCCATGTAACAGCGCTATCCTGATCACCTGACATAAAATAAAATGTTGCAAGAGTGGATACCGCAAATTCATATAACTCATTATCTGTTCCGTATTTTTTTCGGAAATATTCTTCTATTATCATTCCTAAAGTCAATCCTGCCTCCACATCCATTGAGGAGATCAGATCGGCAGTCTTTTCAATGAGTTTCGTTATATCCGTTTCGTTACCTTCATAATAAATAAAATAGTCGTTAATGGTTCCGTCCGGATTATAAAATTGACCTACGCCATTTAATTTTCCATTGTCATATGGCATACCGTAGTTTAATCTTCCATCTTTATATACCTTTTTCTCTCCATCCAACATATCGTTCACATACATGCGTTCTTCTTCTATCTTGCCATCCTGTGCATAAAAAATAAAATTGCCATCTTTTTTTCCTTCTGTCATACTACCTGTTCGGTGCAGTTTCCCGTTATCATAATACTCCTTATACAGTCCATTATGTTTTCCATTTTTAAAAGCGACGTCTATGTAAACATTTCCATTTTCATAGTAAGTAATTGTTTTACCATTAACCACATCATTTACATATTCGAACTCTTCATGTTTTTTGCCTGAATAGAAATAAGATATATACAAGCCGTTTAATGTATCAGGATTTAAACTTGAAAATTCAGACTCGTATAATAACCTGTCTTTATAATCATATTGAGGAACTTTTCCCTGCAATTTTCCATGATCGTATTTTGCAAGGCGATATGTTCCGGCTGTATCAGGAGAGCTTATATACTGATCATTTGTGTCAATATAGAAAATCCATTCACCATGCCTTCGATTTTCTTTATCTAATTTGTTAGGAGCAGCAGGTTGGGCATAAATATTTCCAAAACAAAATACGAAAGTTAATAGTAATATAAGCCCCATTTTTTTTATCATAAGTATTTCAGGTATTGAAAGATAATATTAATTGCAAATTTCCACACTTATAAATACAAAGCCTCCTAATTTTGATAATTAGAAGGCTTTAGAGTTTTTAAATCATATGTTATTCAATTATCATCCCTGCACCTACTGTCGTATTGCTCCCCTCATCAATAATAATAATGGAGCCAGTATTTCTGTTGCGGCGATATTCATCATAAAATAAAGGAACTGTTGTTCTTATTTTTATCCTGCCTATTTCATTTAATGATAATGAATCAACATCCTGAATTCTGTGTAAGGTATTTACATCTACTTTATATAATATTTCTTTTATAACACATCTTGCGTCCCGTGTAGTATGTTTAATTGCATATTTGCCATTTAACTGCAATGGTTTTTTATCATCCATCCAGCAAAGCATGATATCAATTTCCTGCCCTTGCTTAGGAACATTATTTTCCCTCACGATCATATCACCTCTGCTTATATCAATATCATCTTCTAATATTAATGTTACACTTTGCGGAGGAAATGCTTCTGGCATATCTCCTTCAAAAGATTTAATAGCCGCAATTTTTGACGTTAATCCTGAAGGTAAATGCATTACGTCATCTCCGGGTTTAAATACACCACCCGCTACTCTTCCTGCAAAACCACGATAATCATGATACTCATTATTCATCGGACGCACAACATATTGAACAGGAAACCGGCAATCAATTAAATTATGATCTGAACCGATATGAACTGTTTCAAGAGTATACATCAGTGTTGGCCCTTCATACCAGCTCATATTTTTACTGCGATCAACCACATTATCTCCAAACAAGGCACTGATTGGAATAAAACGCACATCCTGTACATCAAGCTTGCTTGCAAAATGACGAAATTGTTCAACTACTTCATCATATTTTTCTTTACTGTAATCAACAAGATCCATTTTATTAACGCAAACTACGATATGTGGAATTTGTAATAAAGAGGCGATAAATGAGTGGCGATATGTTTGTTCTACAACACCATGCCTGGCATCTACAAGAATAATTGCAAGATTAGCAGTAGAGGCGCCGGTAACCATGTTTCTTGTATATTGAATATGCCCTGGTGTATCTGCAATAATGAATTTTCTTTTTGGTGTTGCAAAATATCTGTAAGCTACATCAATAGTAATACCCTGTTCCCTTTCGGCTTTTAATCCATCTGTTAATAAAGCAAGGTTTACATATTCTTCACCTCTGTTTTTTGAAGTTTTTTCTATTGCTTCCATCTGATCCAGAAAGATAGATTTTGAATCATACAATAATCTTCCGATCAAAGTTGATTTTCCATCATCCACACTTCCCGCCGTGGTAAAACGCAACAGCTCCATGTTCAGATAGCTTTTGCTGTCGAATTTCCCGGCCTCATTCATTGAATATTCTTGTCCCATTATCAGATCATCTTTTTAT
>JACMJP010000152.1 GCA_014380545.1 Chitinophagales bacterium
GCCGGCAATTACTGCATAAATAGCTAATTGCTGATAACCATTTGTATAGGACGTTAATTTGTCCATTGCAGAAGCGTTATCATCTGCAGTACTCATTCCTGCACCAAGTAACCCGGCAACATATTGCCCATATGCACTTGCAAGAAACCACATGCCCATCATTAATCCCTGCATAGGTTGCGGCGATAATTTTGTCATGAGTGATAATCCGATTGGTGATAAACATAATTCACCAAATGTTATCACAAAATATCCGAGTGTAAATATTTCTAAAGATGTTAATCCTGCAGCATCTGCAAAATGAATTGTATAGTAAAAAATATAAAATGCAACTGCCAGTAATAAAAATCCGAATCCGAATTTAACACCAGAGTTCGGTTCCTGTTTTCTTTTAGCCAGCCATATCCAAACTAATCCGAGTAGTGGAGCGAAAATAATTACAAAGAGAGAATTCGCAGAATTATTTACAACATTCGGATCAATTGTAAGTCCCAGGAAACTATCATGTAAATTATTAAATGCAAACAATGCTAAAGAACCTCCACTCTGTTCAAAAAATGCCCAAAAGAAAATTGAAAAAACAATAAATATTAAAGCTGCTATTAATCTGTTTCTTGCAGCTTTATCATATTTGCGCATTTCAAATAATACATATAATAATGCTGCAGGCCCAACTATATACATTACCATATCGGTATAGTTACTATTTTTTACAAGTATTAATATTAATGGTATTGCTATTAACGAACCTACATAAGTAGCAATTTCATACATGCGTTTTTTCGATGCAGGCATGGTTGCACTTAAGGGAGACAAACCGATTGGTCCCATCGTTTTTTGTGTAAACCAAAATGTAATTATGCTGATTGTCATAACAATACCCACTAGTGCAAATGCTAAACTCCATGATACATGTAAGCCAACCCACACCATTAAAATACCGCCTAGTAAGGCCCCGAGATTTATTCCGGAATAAAATAAACTGAATCCTGCATCTCTTCTTACATCACCATCTTTATATAATTGCCCCACCATTGTTGAAATATTTGGTTTAAAAAACCCTGTTCCGATAATTGAAAAACAAATTCCTATATAAAACATATCAGAAGGAGAGAAAGCAATAATAAACCCACCCGCAATCATCATAATTGCGCCCCAGAATAATGATTTTCTAAACCCTAAAATTTTATCAGCGAATAACCCCCCAATAAATGTAAATGCATATACAAATGCCTGAATTGCTCCATACTGCAAGTTTGCAGCCTTATCAGTTAATGCTAGTTGAGATACCATAAATACTGTAAGCATACCCCGCATGCCATAAAAACAAAACCGTTCCCACATTTCTACAGTAAATAAATACCAGAGTTGCTTTGGATATTTTCCGGTGAAATTTTGAATTTTTTGTAATTCAGGATCAATCGGATTATCAGGTTTTTCAATTATAATTTCATCAAGTGGTTCACTCATAATTTTTATTTTAATTTATTATTTATTTTTCAACTCAATCTACAATGTTATGCGCCATGTTCTTTCACAACTCTGTTTAACCATTTAATGATAAATAATACAACCAACGTAACAATAGCAGCAGCCACAAACATAATCATAAAAAATGCAGTTTTATTTGTAAAGCTATCCCAGGAACTTGCTAATGTTCCGGCTAACTTTCCACCAATAGACGTTATTAAAAACCATCCTCCCATCATAAGTGCTGTTAATCTTGGAGGTGATATTTTTGAAATAAATGATAATCCAATGGGGCTTAAAAATAATTCGCCGATTGTAAATACTGCATAGCTTGTTATTAACCATGCGGCGGCGGTTTTATCTATTGCAATATTTGTTGACATAGCTGCAAGCGCCATAACAAGCATACTTAACCCCGAAAACAAAACGCCGAGCAGAATTTTCCACGGTGTGGAAGGTTCCTTTTTTCTTTTTGCAAGCCATGAAAATAACCCAATAATTAATGGCGTAAACAAAACAATAAAGAATGGATTAATGGATTGAAATAATTCAGGTGAAATTACCTGCATAGTTTCTCCCTGTGGGGGCCATTCCTCTTTAGGTAAATTTTGAAAATATGTATTTACTCCAACAGTTTCTATCACATTTCCATCAGCATCCAATTGCGCAACAAAATTTTCATTTAACACAGGGATCGTATCATTACCATTTGCATTAATTGTTTGCAACATGCCGATTTTATCTGCAACAGGTTGTAAAGTTGAGGAAATGGAACGATCGGTATAAGTATCTGCCCAAATAGTTTGTGCGGTTGAATTTTGATTATATATCACCCAAAAAACTAATGCAATTGCATAAACCACTAATATGGCAGCAATGCTTGATTTCTCTTCCTTTCTTGCACGAACCCATAACGAAACATAAAATGTGATAATAGGAATACATGCAAACATAAATGCGTCAGATGAATCCGTTCCGAAAATTGTTCCTTTGATCATCCAGCCTATTATTCCGAAAACAATTGCCGGAACAAAAACATATAATGCAATTTTTGAAAAAGGAAGATCATCAGGTGAAACAGGTTTCTTCACATCTGAATCTCTTACATGTTTTACCCATGTGCCAAGAATAATTAACCCGATCACCATCCCCACTCCCGCTGCTGCAAATGCATAACCCCATCCATAAGTATTTCTTAAATATGCAGCTACGAAATTGCAAAAGAATGCACCAATATTAATTCCCATATAAAAAATATTATATGCTGAATCTTTTTTCGGTTTTAACTCATCTTTTGAATACATTATTCCTAAAAGGGTAGAAATATTCGGTTTAAAAAAACCATTCCCGATAATAATAGAAAGTAATGAAAGATACATGATGGTATCATTGCCCGGAATAGATAAACCAAAATACCCGAGCGCCATTAATGCGCCCCCAATAAAAATTGCTTTTAAATATCCGATATACCTGTCAGCGATCATGCCGCCTATGAAAGGAGATAAATACACAAGCGCAATATAACTTCCCACAATATCAATGGCAGTCCTTGTATCCATTCCTTTTCCATCAGTATCCTTTAAATACAAAAGAAAAATACCTACCATTAAATAATAACCGAATCGTTCCCACATTTCTGTGAAGAAAAGGACATATAATCCTTTAGGATGTTTTGCCATTTGAATTTCTGACATGTGAAAGAGTTTTTTATATTTTTATATTGATGAATTCTAAAATAAAAAAACAATTTTATTTTTCAAAAATTAAAAATTTCAGCTCACTCCCTTTTCCCGCATCACCCTGTTTAACCATTTTAATAATGCAAATAATAAAGCGGCAGCTATCATTACCAAGATAAAATTCATAAAAAAGAATCCACCTTTATTATCAGTAGTTTCA
>JACMJP010000153.1 GCA_014380545.1 Chitinophagales bacterium
ATACCAGCTTGCTGATTATATTGTGTATACTCACCATAGCTACGTAAAAAAGGAAATGCCACAAATGCTTTCTCATTTGGAAAAAGTAGCTTCCAAACATGGCAGCCTGCATAATGAGTTGTATAAAATATCAGAGTTGTTCGTTGATCTTTCCAATGAAATGACGCATCACATGCACAACGAAGAAACAATTTTGTTTCCACGCATAAAACAATTGGAGCAAAATGGTTTTGAGCCAATTCCTTTCGATATAAAAAACTATCAATATCTGGAATTACCTATAATTGATATGGAAGATGACGATGAAGATGCGGGCAATAAAATGTCTGAAATAAGAAAACTAACCAACAATTACACACCACCGGCTGATAGCTGTACAACATTTAAATTATTGTATGCAAGTCTGCAGGCATTTGAAATTGATCTGCACCATTATGTACATTTGGAGAAAAGCATTCTTTTTCCTAAAGCACTGGTTTTGGAAAAAGTATTAAGAATTCCCTCCTATAATTAATTTATGGGCAAACGAACCCATTAAAAGAAATGAAAACCTAACATGGCTGAGCAAAAAGCATCATGTTGGTTTACTGGCAATCTGGACAATAGATGATAATAAAACATCAAAAGCATTGTAGCAACATGATAGCCTCAGTGCAATCATAAAAAATTTACAAACTTGAATAAATTATGAATTATTACTGTTATAGCAACTTACTGAAAGGTTAGAGAAACACATCCGCTTTGAGGAAAGAATTTTGTTTCCACATTTTAAAAAATTATTACTGCAAAAGAAATTAAAATCTATAGGTACTGAGTTTGAGAAAGCTGTGCTATTGTTACTAAAGATAATTATACTGATGGAATATTGGCCATCGTCAGATGCGAAAAAATTACTCTAAAATTTGATCCCAGTTCGTGCGCAGGCAACTTTGATCATATACTAATATTGCTTATTCAATAACCTGGACATTTGTTATTTCTGTGGTGCTCAACTAATAAAATCAACAACTATGAGCAACATCATAGTGCCTGTTGATTATCATCAGGGTTTATTGCAGCGAAATAAAATACATTTGATAAAAGTAAAACATGGAAGCCTTAGATTATTTGAATATTACGAATAAATATACTTTAGATCTGAGTTTATGGTTGGATGATTATGATGATATCTATTCAGATTTTGATTCAAGAAACTATTTGAAAAGGAGAGTTTCACATGACTTTGTAAACGAATTGCGGATTGCCTTGAAGAATAAACATGAAAAGATTAATGATCTGATCTTACTGCTTCCCCAGGACAACCGAGATACCAGCGTAGAACAAAAAATAATCCGAAACCTGAAAAACTATTTTAATCGCCAGTTATATTTATATACTGAGAAACATAATAAGAATTTAAAAAGAGGTATTTTTCTTTTTATAACTGCTATATTACTAATGATTGTTAACTCTATTGTAAGTTTTCAATTGAATAATAATCTATTTTCCTCAATAATTCGCATAGTACTTGAACCTTCAGGCTGGTTTCTTGCCTGGATATCCTTCGATATACTTTATTATGATCGGCATGAATTAAGAAAAGAGAAATATTTTTTTCGTGAGCTTTCTCAAATAAAAATTTATTTCCAGTCTTCAGATTCATATATCGCTAATGAATAACTTCTTTGCATTCTTCATCACATATGCTGTATGAAAAAGCAAGTAACTCGTTTGGGCCGGTTTGCAGCAACTTTTCTTCGGCTGCAATCGCACTTAACCCTTGTTGGTTTGTACCCGCAATTTAAAGGTTTCGGGTATGCTTAATTTGTGCAGTTCATTATAAATTATTTTACCATCACTGTATAAAACCAGTTTAAAACTTTTCCGGTTTGTTATATTCCATCTTTTTCAAATTAAATTTAGCATAACTGAAATCTTCTTTTTTTAATCTCCATAATACTTCAAAAGCAGTCGGCACAACTATTTTGTTCATCTCTTTGTAATTTGCTAATTTAATAATCCATGTTTCTAAATTTTTTTCATCCATGTATCGTTTTGTTTCAAGTTGCATAATTTCACCAACGTCATTAAAGGTTACAATATAAAACAGAGATAGTTCATTGTAGTTGAAAGTGAATTTAGCAGACCGTGTATCAATTGAAGACCATTGTAATCTTTCACTTGGTATTAAATTTGTTGGATACAAAACGCTTTCGCCAAGCCATCTAATTAATTCTCCCTGATTATACTGTTTTCCTTTGCCGTTCACAATATTTATTACCGAAAAAAGTGAAACAGTAAGTCTTCCTTTATCAGCAATATACATATCACGGGCAGTAAACATTGAGGTAGTGCCTTTCCAAATAAAACCGGGCCTTTCTGTGGA
>JACMJP010000154.1 GCA_014380545.1 Chitinophagales bacterium
ATTTTCATCACCCGTTCCTGTATGTTTTGTTTTGTGGTTTCCCCGCTGTGATTTTTTTAATTTACCAAAGATCTGGTCTAAAGATGTTTTGCGGATCGTTTGTTCCATCTTAGAGGTAATTTGCATTATACCGCTTTCGGGGTTTTCTTCTTTTATATATCCCCGGTCTTTTAATTCCTGTATAAAATCACCCATACCGTATTCCGGAGTTGTAATATTATATTCCCTATCGAGTTGATTGAGCCAATCCAATGCTTCAGCAACATCACCCGATGTATATACCAATAGTTCCTGGAGCAATTCGAAAAGTTTATCGAATATGCTTTGTTGTTTTAGCTGATATTTTGAAAATCTACTTCCTACCATGTTATTTAATTTTCAAAACCTTTTATTCTGCAAAGTTAACGCACCTTTCTTTCCGCTGAACAAAATATCCTGCACTCCCTCACCTTTTAAAAATTCATGCGGAAAACCTAATTCAATTTTACTTGCTTCTTCTAAATATTGCATGTGTTCATCACTTATTGTAATATTTGACGCATTCAAATTATCAAGCAATTGACTTACATTTCTTGCACCAACTATAGGAATATTATTTTTCCCTCTTTGCAATACCCATGCAATAGCAACTTGTGCAGGCGAGCAATTCATTTGCTGTGCAATCTTAACAACTTCCTTAGAAATGTTTTGTTTTGCTTCACTCAATCGAACACTTTTTTCTGATAACCGGTTTGATTTTGTTTCCTGTTGTAAATATTTTCCTGTTAATGCACCGCCCGCAATCGGGGCCCATCCAACAATGCTCATTTCTAATGCTTCGGCCATCGGTATTAATTCCCGCTCTACACTCCTTTGCATTAACGAATATTCAATTTGCAATGCAATAAATGTTGTCCAGTTTTTTAATTCAGCAATTGCATTCGCCCTTGAAACAATCCATGCAGGCGTATCGGAAATTCCGATGTATAATATTTTACCCTGTGTAATTAAATCATCCATTGCCCGCAATACTTCTTCCATTGAAGTTGTAAAGTCCCATGCATGTAAATAATATATATCAATATAATCTGTCTGTAATCTTTTTAAACTATCTTCAACAGACTGGACCATATTTTTTTTGTGGTTCCCGCTTTGATTGATTCCCGAACTTCTGTCTGTAATTAAAGAATATTTTGTTGCAAGCACAATTTCATTCCTTTGTTTGCTTTCTTTTATAAACTCACCAAGAAATTTTTCACTTGTACCTTCTGTATACCTGTTTGCGGTATCAATAAAATTTCCGCCTTGTTCAAGATAAGTAAAAAACAATTTTTTGCTTTCATCATAATTTGCACCCCAACCCCATTCTTCTCCAAAGGTCATTGTACCGAGACAAATTTCGGATACTCTTAATCCACTTTTACCGAGTAATTTATATTTCATCAAGCAGAATTTATTAATTTGTTAATTGCTGATTTCGTAATTGGCCACACTGAAAGGTTAAAAACTCCAATCTCATTAAAGAGTTCATTATTTTAGTGCGAAAATTAAAATAAATAAATGAAAAAGATATTTTCTGTTTTTGGCGCTATTATTTTTTCGTTAAATATTTTCAGCCAGGCAAATGATTCCATTGCATTTAGAAAAATATTTGATGAAGTAATGCTGAATGGACAAGCTTATGACTGGCTTCATGATCTCTGTAAAGATGTTGGTCATCGTTTGAGTGGTTCACCACAGGCTGATATGGCTGTACGTTGG
>JACMJP010000155.1 GCA_014380545.1 Chitinophagales bacterium
AAAAGCAATTACTGAAATGGATTCGGCTAAAACTGCAGAACAATTTCTTACAGTTGCAAATAAATTTGAACGCATAGCATTAGCAGAAAAAAATCAATGGCTTCCATATTATTATTCGGCACTAAGCAGAACTACTGCAACATTTATTTCTCAGAATACGGCAGAAATTGATGCTATTTTAGATGTCGCACAAAAACATATTAATGTTGCGGATTCATTAATGCCGAACAATTCAGAAATTGTATTAATGAAAGGAATGATATTGGGCGGCAGAATTATGGTTGACCCGATGAGCAGGGGCATGCAATTCGGTATGCAGAGCAGTATGCTTACATCGCAGGCCATGACTTTAGATCCAAATAACCCGAGGTCTTATCTTATGATGGGGCAATCTTTATTTTATACTCCTGAACAATTTGGCGGAGGAAAAGAAAAAGGTTGTGTACAATTACAAATAGCAAAAGAAAAATTTGGAATTTTTATACCCGCAAGCAGTTTACATCCAAACTGGGGAAAAGAAATGATGGAAGAAACATTAAAACAATGTTTAACAGAAACACAACCTGAAAAACAGGATTAAGAAATTAATTTTATTATTTCACATAAAATAAAAAGGTTCTTCGCAAAAAGAACCTTTTTTATTTATTAATTTATTTATTAAACGGAACTATAATTTTATGATTTTAATTTTTCCACTCACCACTCAATTCAAGATCGGATTTTCCGGATAATTAATAAGCTGGGAATATTCACCGCCAAGGTCGTGCAGTACATTTTTCCAGAGAGCATTTTCCTGTATACCAAAAACATAACTTCCTTTTGCCGGAGCAACTATCCATGAATTTTCTTTTAACTCAGCATCTAACTGTCCTTCACTCCATCCGCTGTAGCCAAGAAAGAATTTTATTTTATTTGCATCCAATGTTCCTGCTTTTAATAAATTGGTGAGTTGTTCAAAATTGCCGCCCCAATACACATCATCCACAATGTGTAAGCTGTCTTCAATTAAATCGCCATAACAATGTAAGTAATGCAAAGTATCCTCCGCAACGGGCCCACCGTAAAATAAATCATTTTGTATTTCATCAAAATCAACTAAAGCATCACTAACTTTAATTTCAAGTGTTTTGTTTAAAATAAATCCTACAGTTCCGCCATCCTCTATGTGCTCACATAATAAAACAACTGTGCGCTTAAAATTCGGATCAGGCATAAATGGTTCTGAGAGGAGAAATAATCCTGCTGCCGGTGCATATTTATTTTCTATCATAATGGCGAAAATTTACAGCTTTATTACAAAATGTTAGCATTTTAGGTCCCTGCATTCAACATCTTATTCACATAGAATTTATTTTATTGGAATAAGTTGCCCATGCATATCATTATTCTGTAATTTTTTATACAAATTTATTTCATATCAGCATACAAAAATTTACATTTGAGGCTTAAACACTAACTATGAACAAAAACTTTTTTATTGCCGGCATTTCTGGAGCAATAATATTCGCCGCAGTTTTACACACAAATGTTTCTGCACAGATTGTAATTACATCCGTCGGTACTCCTGAATCAATTGATTTTACAGGTTTTGACGGCAGTGGATTTACTCCTGCACCTGATGATGGTCAACTCAGCTCAAATACATGGGAAGTTACAGGGTTTTCTGACGGAAATGTATTGTTCGGAGATGAAGGAACAACCGGCGATTTTGCAAGAGGCACCACAATTGGTGGAGAAACTGAAGGCGGAATTTACGCCGCTACTTATGGAGGTGATGTTGCATTAATGCTGCAACCCGTTGATGATGATTTTACACCGGGAAGCCTGACATTAAGAATAAAAAATGGATCCGGAACAGAAATAGAGCAACTGGATATTGACTACCTGCTGTATAATTTTAATGACCAGGACAGGTCAAGCAGTTTGAATTTTTCTTATTCAAATGATAATATTTCTTTCACAGATGTTCCTTCACTAAACTATACTTCTCCTGAAACAGGTGATTTTTCTTTGTTCTTTGAATTTAAGAATGCTTCTTTAACAGGTATTTCAATTCCTGATGGTGAGGTATTTTATTTGCGCTGGACAGGTGATGATGTGAGCGGTAGTGGTAGCAGGGATGAATTTGCCCTGGATCTTATTTATGTTACTGCCGTTGATCCGGGTGATATTCCGGCAGTTTCTTTTTCAACAGATGCAATTACTGTAAATGAATCTGATCTCTCTGCAGATTTTGCAATTCAAATTTCATCTTCTTCTGATTGCAGTGCAAATATTTCTGTAGGTGCAGCTTCTACTGCAAGTGATGGCACTGATTATTCCTTTTCCCTTGTTTCGCCGGTTGTATTTTTAAGCGGTGGTGATATGATACAATTCCAAAGTATGGATCTGTTGGAAGATACAGAAGATGAAGCGGATGAAACTTTAATTATTGAAATTGACGATGTAACAGGTACATGTGAAATAGGTACTTCTTCAACAATTACAATTACAATTATTGATAATGATGAAACAGTAATTCCGGCAGTAGATATTATTGATGTGCATGGGGAAAATGGTAATGGAATTTGTACAAGTATCGGAGAATTAGTGAGCATAACAGGAATTGTGTATGGAATTAATTTATCTGATGACGGATTAGAATTTACTTTAATTGATGAAACAGCAGGAATTTCTGTTTTTAATGCTGCTGAAGATTTTGGATATACAGTAACTGAGGGCGACGAATTAAATGTAATTGGTACAATTGCGCAGTTTAATGGATTAACACAAATAATTCCGAATAATTTAAGTGTGCTTTCAAGTGGAAATGCTTTGGAATCTCCTGTTGATGTAAGTGATTTAGATGAAAGTACTGAAAGTGATCTTGTCGTTACAAATAGCTATTGGATTGTAGATCCTGCACAATGGTTAGGAGATGGGAGTACATTTAATGTTGAGATGATTAATACTGTTAACTCAACAATCATAATAATGAGGATAGATAATAACACGGATATTTCAAACATGCCACCACCACCACCTAATCAAATTGCACCAGCATTTATTACAATTACAGGCTTGGGAACTCAGGCTGATGTTTCTTCACCTTA
>JACMJP010000156.1 GCA_014380545.1 Chitinophagales bacterium
CAGGAAGGCAGTATTAAATCTATGCCGCAGGTTCCCCGCCCGGGGCCTTGAGCGTTGCATGGCGAGAACCTGAGTTGCACATAATTACCTTGCAATTGGAACATCATAATAATTTAGATAATGTGTAACCGGGTAAATTCCCTGTTCACCGGTTAGATAATATTTTGCAGATGAATGCAAATATTCTTCAGCAGCAATTGTCAATCCTGCCTTCACCGGGTTTTGATGGATGTAGTTTAATTTTTGCTGAATAAATTTTGTGCTGTAACATTCTTTGCAATCAAACGATTCTTCAAATACTTTATGTTTTGCACCTTTATTTCTTTGTTCTGCATGAATCCCGGATTCTAATTTCTTCAACATTCTAATCATATTCATTTGCTCTAATCTTTTCACTATTTCATAAGCCCTGAATCGTTTGCACTCTTTTATTATTGCATTTATTGTAATGTTTTGCTGCTGCTGATAGATTAATATATGCAAATGATTATGCATAATTACATATCCTAAAATTGAATTGCCCGATTTTTTAATTACGTCCAATCCTTTATAAATATCATCATACAGTTTAGTAATTTCAAATAAAGGCAACCAGCTAAAGCATGTAAAAGTGATGAAGTAAGCAGTATTGTTAATTGTATGCGTTGTTTTAACTGACATGGTGCTAATATAAATTAAATACGCAGGGTTAATCCGCACCGCTCTGCCTGCGGAACCTGCTTGAAAATACGCAGGTTCTCAGGGCTAACCTGCATCTGCTCTGCCTGAGGAACCTGCTTGAAATTATTCCCTGTTATGCGCAATCACTTTTACGCCTTCATCGTAATGCGGCTGGAAAAGTGTAAACGTTTCATGTACTGTTCCGTTTGCACAGTTAGACGTGACATATACATCGTAATAATTTCCCTTCCCTGCTCCCCCTTCTGCAGCAATACTGCAATGAGATTTTTCGGTATCAACTGTGTAATTTGTCATATCACCTGCGGCGTTACTCGTATTTGCAAGCATGGAAACCCACTCTTCTTTTGATGTGATTTCAATCGCTTTATAACCGCACAATGCATATGCTAATTCATAATTTTTCTCTGCCACTGCGTCCATGTACATACCCGTAATTTTTTCACTCTCTGTGATGCCATCCAGATATCTCGCAGACTTTAAGTTCCAGTGATAATTCAGGATGCGCATCACGCCATCATCGTCTTTTATCATCGTGAGGGAGTCTTCAGATTTTCCATACTCATATACAACATCATATTTTACGATAACCTGCGTTCCCGTTTCCGTAGATGTGCTGATATTCCAGCCGCTCTTTTTGTCAAATGATTTTAATTTTCCCAGCAATCCCAAATTATTACTCACTGCCTGGTTCCATTGTTCACGGGTCTCGGTTGAAAAGGCGTCTTTTGAACAACTGTTCAAAGCCTCATCAACATTACCTGCCTGTAATGCTGTATAAAAGGCGTTGGCGGACTGCTCAGCACTTTCATTCCTTTTGTTAGCCCCGCAGGAAGCCAGAATTATCAATGTGATGAAGCCGTAAGCAATGGATGTTATCTTATTCATAAAATGGTTTTATAGTGATGTTCCTTATCAAATGCGTATATCTGACAAAAATAAATAATCCCCGTGCACTTTGTCTTCTTTTTTATTTTTGCGTTATGGCTAACCCGGCATCGTCATTTTATCACAAACACATCGGCAGGCACATTTCTATTCTGGAAACCGCTTATCCTTACCCAGTTAAAATTGCCCGCTACAGTTTCAGATTTTTGGGCATTTGTACAGGTGGTTTATTTATCCTCTATTTGTTGTTGTTATTTGGCGCATGGGGTGGCCTTCCTTC
>JACMJP010000024.1 GCA_014380545.1 Chitinophagales bacterium
TCAACCCCCCGATTCTCTGGAGAAGGCTTCCTGCTGGCAAACTATTTATTAAATGATAAATCTAAGATATGCTCTTTCATACCCTTTTTTTGTTTGAGAAATTTTTTTAACGGTAATTTAACTCCCGCAATATTAATTTTTATTTCCATTTTATTGATTCCGCAAAAAGAAGCATCTGCACAAGCAGATAAAAAGACTTTACAAAACAAATATGAAAAATTGCAGGATGAAATTAAAGACACGGAAGATATTTTGAGTGATACAAAAAAGAAAAAACAAAACTCTATCAATGAAGTAAAACTCATTAAAAGAAAAATTGAAATGCGGGAAGAAATGATAAAGAATATTTCTCAGCAGGTGAGTGCGGCTCAAAACGAAATGCAGGAAACACAGCAGCAGATTAACAGTATGGAAAAAGACCTCGGCAGGCTAAAAGATGAATATGCAAAAATGATTTACTACGCCTATGTAAATGAAAGCGATTATCAGCCCATACATTTTATTCTGGCTTCAAAAAGTTTAAGTGATGCCATTCATGAAATTGAATATGTGCGTTCCTACACAAGCCATCGCAAACAACAATTAACTGTTATAGCAGACACCCAAAAAGAATTAGTGGAAAATGCAGCTAAACTCGCCAGCGATAAGGTGGAAAAGGAAAACTTACTGGGCAAAGAAAAGGAACAGAAAAATAAACTTACTGAAGAAAAATCAGAAAAAGATAATACATTAAAGAACCTGCAGGGAAAAGAAAAAGAGCTGGCAGTACAAATTGACAAAAAGAAAAAAGATGCAAAAGATGTAAATAAAAAAATACAAAATATTATTTCGGAAGAAATAAAGAAAGAAAAAGAAAAAGCGGAAGCAGAAGCAAAAAAGAAAAAGGAAGCAGAAAAGGCGCTTGCAGAAAAAAAAGCTGCTGAGAAAAAAACAACCAAAGAAACAAAGTCCACAGAAACAAAAACTACTGCAGAGAAAAAAACAGAAACTGTATCAACAGAAAAGAAAACAACATCAACAGAAAAAGTAAACTCCAATTTAACGCCAGAAGCTGCACTTGCATCAAAAAATTTTGAAGGCAATAAAGGAAAGCTTCCCTGGCCCGTTGAGCGGGGAAGCATTACGGAAAGATTCGGCACACATGAGCACCCGGTATTAAACGGGGTGATGATAGAAAACAACGGCATTGATATTACTACCACGGAAGGCGCTTCTGTGCGCAGCATTTTTGAAGGCGAAGTTGTAAATGTAATTTTTAATCCATCATTTCAAAAAGGCGTTATCATTAAACATGGAAATTATTATACTGTATACACCCACATGAATGAGGTTACAGTTTCAGCAGGGCAGAAAATTTCCACGAAACAAAAAATAGGGACAGCATTTACGGATGATGAGGAAGGAAAAACTGAAGTGCATCTTGAGATCTGGAAAGGAACTGTATTGATGGATCCGGTTGGATGGATTTCGAAATTATAAATTAATGTATTACTGAAACGCCATGTAAATCTTCTAACTTTACAGTCTAATTCAAATCAAATGAATACAGTATTCTTAATTGGCTTACCAAGCCGCATGGAATGGATCATAATTATACTAGCAATCCTACTTTTATTTGGAGGAAAAAAAATCCCGGAACTCATGCGGGGAATTGGAAAAGGCATTCGTGAGTTTAACGATGCAAAGAACAATGTAAGCAAAGAGATCAGGGATGGCATGAGTGACGACGTAAAGAAAACTGAAGAAAACAAGTAATAGCCTTCAATGTCTTTTGAGTTCAGTTCTATTTTGCAGATGCAGGAAGATGTGCGTTTAGGAAAAATTTCCTGCCGTGATATTGTATCCCATTACATTGCGGTAATTGAAACCAAAAAACACCTCAATGTTTTTCTGGAAGTATTTGCAGAAGAAGCCTTTCAAAAAGCTGAGGCAACAGATAATAAAATTAAATCAAGCGAGAAAACCGGGAAACTTTTCGGATGTGTAGTTGCTCTTAAAGATGTAATCTCTATTAAGGGAAAAAATGTAACCGCATCCTCTCAAATTCTTAAAAATTTCACTTCATTATATAATGCAACTGTAGTAGAAAGATTGCTCGCAGAAGATGCGATCATAATAGGCAGAACAAACTGCGATGAATTTGCTATGGGCAGCAGTAACGAAAATTCTTCGTTTGGAAATGTGCTCAATGATTTGGATAATACCAAAGTGCCCGGAGGCTCCTCTGGTGGAAGTGCTGTAGCGGTGCAGGCAGGCATGTGTATGGTAAGTTTGGGCACAGATACAGGCGGCAGCATCCGTCAGCCTGCATCCTTTTGCGGTGTTATTGGAATGAAGCCCACTTACGGCAGGGTTTCAAGATACGGAGTCATTGCTTATGCATCCTCTTTTGATCAGGTAGGTCCTTTCGCAAAAACAGCAGATGACGCAGCACTCATTCTCGAGGTAATTGCCGGAAAAGATGAGCATGATGCCACAACATCAATTCTCCCTGTTGAAGAATATTCAAAAGAAATTCGAAATCAAAAATCCGCAATCAAATATAAATTCGCATACTATCCGCAGGCTATAGGTCATGAAAAAGTTGATCCTGAAATAAGAGAAGCAATTTATAACACAATAGAAAAATTAAAAGCAGACGGACATTCCGTTGAAGCAAAAGATTTTAAATATTTAGATTATCTGGTTCCTGTGTATTATGTGCTCACTACGGCAGAAGCGTCCTCTAATTTATCAAGATATGCAGGAATACATTATGGCTATCGTGACAAAGGTGCTACAGAAATGGAAGATGTAATTCGGAATTCAAGGAGTAAAGGGTTTGGAAAAGAGGTGCAGCGGCGTATCATGTTGGGTACATTTGTTTTGAGTTCCGGTTACTACGATGCATATTACACACATGCACAAAAAGTGAGACAGATAATCCGCAATGAAACAGAAAATATCTTATCACAATACGATTATATTATTCTTCCAACAACCCCCACTACTGCGTTCGGTATAGGTCAAATTAAAGACCCTATAGAAATGTATCTTGCAGATATCTTTACAGTTCAGGCACCTATTACCGGCAACCCAGCCATCTCTGTACCTTTATTTAGACATAGCAATGGGATGCCTTTCGGGCTTCAGATAATAGGTAAACGATACAAAGAGAAAGAGTTACTTTCAGTGACAAAACTCTTACAACAAGGCTATTGACTTATAGTGTGGAAAAACTATATTTGTATTCCCGCAAAATAAATGTTGGGGTTTTATAGTTTTAAGACGATTCAAAAAATTTTAAAAAAGTAGATTAATAATGCAGAAGATCAGAATTGCTTTTATGTGTGTAGCGATGGTGTCAGCATCCGCATTTGCACAAGTTTCCAATTCTCTCTCACAAGCTGGTGGAGAATACGCTCTCAATCAAACAGATCCGTCTGTTGATATGATGGATAATTTACTCATTGAACTATACTCAACAAACCCCGCATGGAAGTTTGAAGAAAAAGATTATAGTTTATACGGATATGCAGAAACAGATACACCTAAATTCAGCAATGAAGTTTATAAAGAAAGAGTCGAAAAACTTGCAGGTTTATCGGAAATGCCTTACGAATATAATGACCGTGCGCAGTCATTTATTAATTTATATGTAAATAAACGCAGAACGCAAATGAGAAATATGCTCGGTTTGAGTCAGCAATATTTTCCATTATTCGAGCAGGAATTAGACAAAAGGGGAATGCCTATTGAATTAAAGTATTTATCTGTTATAGAATCAGCATTAAATACGAATGCAGTTTCAAAAGCGGGAGCTACAGGTTTATGGCAATTCATGTACGGAACAGGAAAATTGTACGGATTAAAAATAGATACTTATGTAGATGAACGCCGGGATCCGGTAATGGCAACCGATGCGGCATTTGATTATTTGCAGGATTTGTACAAACTGTATGATGATTGGTTTCTTGCAATTGCAGCATACAACTGCGGACCAGGTAACGTAAATAAGGCATTGCGCAAAGCAGGTGGAGGGAAACAAACTTTCTGGGATATTTACGAATATCTTCCTTCTGAAACAAGAGGATATGTTCCTGCATTCATCGGCGCAAGTTATGCATTTCAATATCATAAGGAACATAATTTAAAGCCTGCGGAGTTTGGTTACAGATATGATATGGTTGACACAATTATGATCACAAAAAAAATGAAGCTGAGTGATCTTACAGTATTTCTTAATATGACTGAAGATGAAATTGCAATTTATAATCCCGCATTAAAAACAAAAACAATTCCCGGTTATCCATATCCTTACCCGTTAAGATTGCCGATGAAAAATGTTGCATTGTTTTTTGCAAATGAAGAAAACTTATATGCAAGCTTAAATTCACCTGTACAAAAAGAAAGTAATAATACACTTGTGAGTACAACCACTACTTCACAAAGTAATACTGCTACAAACACTACAGGAGTTGATATTGATCCGAATGAACCTGTAAAAATCACATACTCTGTGAAGAAGGGTGATAATATGGGTTATATATCCGATTGGTTTGACTGCACAGTTACTGATATTAAAAAATGGAATAATTTAAAATCAACGAAAATTATTCCAGGGCAGAAATTAAAAATTGAAGTACCTGCAGGAAAAAAAGATCAGTATGCGGCTATTAATAGCATGACATTAAAGGAAAAACAAAACTTAACGGGTATTGCAATAGTTGGTCAGCCTGAAGAGAAAAAAGAAGAGCCTGTTGTAAGTTATTATACAGTTCGTTCAGGGGATACCTTGTGGAGCATTAGTAAAAAATATCCGGAAAATACTATTGAAGAACTGCGGGAATTAAATGATCTGAGCAAGAATGAAACATTAAAGGCAGGAGCAAAAATTAAAGTTGTAAAATAGTTTTTAAAGAATTTTAACGATACTCTAAATCAGTCGCTTAGTTTACGGGCGGCTGATTTTTTTTTATTCAGATTATATGCTTTAATTTTATACAGCAGTTTTCTCCTTAAACATTGCACTGCAGAACTGTTATAACTGTTATGAAACCGAAATGAAAAAAATACTTTTCATATTTCTTGTCCTCTTCACATCAAAAATTTTTGCACAGGATATTTGTCATGCTGATGGTAATGTAATTATTTTCTCCAATTATGAAGGTGGACATTTAACTATTGATATTGATGAAGATATTACCGATCTTAAAATAGGGATTTGCACTTATCATGCAGCAGATGTAACGTTTACAGGAACCTATGTTGCGAACATTACTGAAGTAATTTATGCCGGGTTCGATCAGATTGCGGATGGGTGCGGGGCAACAATTGATGAAACAATTTTTACAGGTGTTGATCCTTCAATCGTAACAAAATATGATGCAATAAACGGCAACATAGCAATTACAAATTATCTCGGAGATGAATTATTCGGATCACCGATTGTAAATTGTATGGTTGGGGCTGAAGGGTGTAGTGAAACTGCAAGCGGAGGCGGAAATGCTTCACCACAAATTGTACAATTCTTTTTGGCAGAGTTTGGCGCAGGCTCAATTTTATACTCTCACTGGACAGATTATTCCTGTTTTCCAATAACGACATTTTATGCAAGCGAAGGAGGAAATTGTTGTTTTGAGGATGCGGTAACTCCTGAAAACCCTATTTATGATGAGGGCGGAATAACATATGATTTTATTGAAGAAGATACAATCATGCTTTGCGACAGTTTATCAATCACTTTCGATATTTCTTTTTATACCGTTGTGTGGGGAGATCCTGAATGGAGTACAGGTGATGTAGGTTATACAACAACTGTTACAGACCCGGGAACCTATACTGTTTCAGTTTCTGATTACTGCCATTACGACCCGTTTTATTTAACTGATACAATTGTTGTTGAACCATGTTCATTTACTACAATTATTGATACTTCAATTTGTGATGGTGATAATTATATTCTACCCGATGGAATTATTGTTACGGATGCCGGAACATATGAAACAATTTTAATTGCAGTTGACGGAACCGATAGTATTATTATAACAAACATTTTAATTAATCCGATATATTCAATTACTGTTGATGATTTTCTTTGCCTTGGCGATTCCTATATTTTACCGGATGGTGTGCTTACTGTTTCTCCAGGAACATATTATTCATATTTAATTACCATAGCAGGTTGCGATAGCTTAATAATTACAAATTTAACATGGGCATATGATGCTGCAGTTTCTGTTTCTGATTCATTTTGTGTTGGTGGAAATTATATTTTGCCGGATGGAACCGCAACTGACACTACAGGAATTTATGTCGTTACAATTCTAACTTTTGCAGGATGTGATAGTGTAATTACTCTTACATTATCAAATACAATTTTACCAGTTGTAAATATTGATACTTCAATTTGTATTGGTGAATTTTATACACTTCCTGATGGCGATATAACAACAGTTTCAGGAACCTATTTTGATACTGTTGCAATTACCGGGGAATGTGATACTATATATATTACCAATCTTTCTATTAGCCCGCCGCCCTTAGTTTTATTTAATTTACCTGTTGGTGTTTGTTTGAATGAAGTGTACGAATTAACTGCAGAACCTCCTGGTGGAATTTTCAGCGGCGCAGGGGTGTCAGGAAATTATTTTTATGCAGATGCTGCAGGACTTGGCGGACCTTATGAAATTATTTATGAATATACGGATGCAAACGGGTGTACAATAACGGCTGTAGATAATATTTCTGTTTTTCAAAATTACATTGAGTTGGGGCCGGATATTTATATTGATCAGGGCGAAAGCACATTTATTGATGGATTTACTTATGGTATTTCTGTTTCCTGGAATCCCACAACAACAATGAGTTGCGACACTTGTATCCAAACAAACGTAGCGCCTTTGCAAACCACAACATATACTGCAACTTCAGTTGATATTTATGGATGCATAGCAGTGGATTCAATTACAATATATGTAAACGATGATCCTGTTGATCTCATTTTTATTCCCAATACATTTACACCAAACGGCGATGGATTAAACGATTATTTTTTAGCATACGGGCCTGATGTTATAGGAATAAAAAATATGCGCATTTATGATCGTTGGGGCGAATTATTATTTGAAGCAAATGATATTGATATAACAGATCCTGAAAGTGGCTGGGATGGAACTGCAAGAGGAGGCTACCAATTAACGGATGGAGTTTATGCTTATATAATGATAATTCAATTACGTTTTGGTGTTGAGACTACAAGAGGTGGGAATGTAATGATGGTGCGGTGAGATGAATTATTTTTTTATTCTTTTAAGTATCACACCTACATCCAGCCAATACGCTAATATAAAAAATAATATGATCAATAAAAACCGCATGATATAACTCATTATTATGCTGAAATCAAACCAATTCATAAATTGTAAACCCAACCAGCATAAAATAATACTCACAAGTAAATACAAACCAATCTTCCTTAAATTATAGGGTACACTATAATACTTCTGCCCAATAAAATAACTCATAACCACCATACTAAAATAAGTAATTAAATGCCCCCATGCAGACCCTGTATAACTAAAGCGGGGAATTAGTAAATAATTTACAAGTATTGTAATTGCAGCGCCCACTAAAACAATTCTTGTAGCATAAAAAGTTTTATCAGTAAGTTTATACCACACACTCTGGTTATAATAAATGCCAAGAAGTAAATTCGCCATTAAAAGAACCGGTACAATGTTTAAACCTGCATGATAATTTTCACCAATTATTATTTTAAATATGTCGGGAAACATTCCAACACCAAGAAAAATTATACAACATATAATCACAAAATATTTCATTACATCAGCATATGTTCTCCGGGCATTTTTTTCTGATGCATGTGAAAAGAAAAAGGGCTCCGCTCCCATGCGAAATGCCTGCACAGCAAGGGTCATGAAAATGGAAATTTTATATACCGCACTGTAAATACCAACCTGCTTTAAATTTTCTTCTGTTGTTCCGGGCAACCAGTACTTTAATAATATCCTGTCAAGTGTTTCATTTGTCATTCCCGCTAAACCGATAATAATTAAGGGTGTACCGTAGCGCATCATTTTTTCCCATATAGTTTTATCAAAATGTATTTTAAAATAATCTTTAGCAAAAATTAAAAACGTAACAGCACTCGCAATTAAGTTTGCAATAAATACATAAGCAACACCATGTTCAGGGTTATAAACGAATCCTGTAAAAGAAAATAATCTGTAATTATCAAGTAAAGCAGGAAGTAAAAAGAAAAAATTAAACAGAACATTAATACCGATATTCAGCAACTTGATATTAAAATATTTCCAGGGTTTATTCTGCAGACGCAATTTTGCGAAAGGAATATTTACAAGCGTATCAAATGCAATGATGAAAGCAAAATAAATAATATACTCACCATGCCCGGAATAGCTCAGCGCATCTGCAATTTTTCCGGAGAAAAAAAGTAATGGCAAAATAAATAAAATCGTTGAAAAAAGTAATGATGCCTGCGCAGTGCTAAACACAGTCTTATTTTCAGCAAGCGAATTTTCTTTTTTTGCATAGCGAAAAAAAGCAGTTTCCATTCCGTACATAAAAAGTACATTGAGAAAAGTAACATAAGCATATAGCTCAGAAATAATTCCGTAATCCCCCTGGTCTAAGAAAACCCTTGTATGAAGAGGTGCCAATAAATAATTAAGCATCCTCACTAAAATAGTGCTGAGCCCATACACTGCTGTTTGTCCTGCTAATTTGCGGAGCGGATTACTCATACCTGAATTCGTAAAACTACATGATTTGGAATTTTATTTTTTGCAGAACAAACATTGTTTATCTACCACTCTATGTGTTTTGCAAAATAATTTTGGCTAACTTTAAAATCGCAAACCCGTTAGCCTATGATGAAACTGTACGCATTCATTTTTTTAGTTTGTATTTCTTCGGTTCTCTCTGCCCAAACATTCCAGTTATATGCAGAAGATTTTGACCTTGATTATGCAGGCAGCTTTATTTTAAATACTGCAGGGCCGGGCGATAGTATCGGAACAAATTCATGGATCATTAACGACAGTTATGATGGCGGTTTTGGATATCCGAATACAACGCCGCAGGACAGTGCGGTAGGAGGAACAATCGGACTGGCACCTAACAGCACTTATCTGCATATTTATGATGAAGAAGGTGCACCAGCAATTACTAATGCATCTTATGATCCTTCTGACCCGAGCGATTATATGGCGCAAATGGCTGCCGGTTTTTGTACGCTCGGATTAATTGATATTGAGTTTACTTTTTTTTATTTGTGCGAAGGTTCTCCAACTGCTTATGGACAAGTTTATTACAGTGCAGACGGTGGCCCATGGACACCTATTGGTGAAGCATTATATAATGATCAGCATTTATGGAAGTATGAAGTAATAACTGATCCGGTATTTGAAAATGTACAGGACCTGCGTTTCGGTTTCAGATGGGTAAATGATGATGCAGGTGGGGATAAAACTATCAGTTTCGGTATTGATGATATTATTGCAGTTGGAACATATGATGATGCAACAGCGGGAATTGATATTACAATTGATTATGTTTTTCCTGATCCTGTTTGTGCATTAAATACCTTAATTATCGGCTGGAGTTTGAGCGATCCGTTATGCGATGGAACCTATGAAGTTGAATTATCAGGGCCGGGCGGAACATTCGGTTCACCGGATGGACTCGGGGTATTTACAATTTTTGCTAATGATACTGTTGGAGCAGTTGCTGTAATTATTCCCGGCACAGCCACTGAAGATATTTGTTATAAGGTGCGCATTAACAGGGCATCGCCATTGCCAGTAATTACAGGTGAAGCAAGTGTTTGTTTCGAAGTACAGGATTGCCCCAATGAAATTACAACATTGCAACCCGTTGTAACCTATGATACAAATGCCGTGTGTATTAATTCCGTAATTGATGTTCCTTTTTATTCAACAGGTGTTTATGCTCCGGGTAATGTTTATGAAGCACAATTAAGCGACAGCACAGGAAGTTTTTTAATCAGTTATTCTGTAATAGGAACATTTACAAGCAGTGCAACTTATGACCCTGCATTAGGCTCTCCTCCCGGAACGGTTTCAGGAATTGTTCCAACTGTTCCTCCCGGTTGTAATTATAAAATAAGAGTTGTATCAAGTTCACCTGCAACAACAGGGACAGAATTCGGAACGGTCTGCATTCAGGAATGCGATATAGAAACAAATAATATTACAGATATTTATTTATGCATTAGTGAAGAAGTTGGTGATACCATTACGATGCCTTATGATATTCATGTGTTTGATGAGATTGCAGAATATTGCGATGATAATATTTTTACCGTTGAAGTTTTAGACCCAGTATTTTTTACACAGGTAAGTATTGATGATCTTGGTTTTACTGTTGATACAGAATCCGGAACAATTGAATTAATGATACCGGGTTATTTTGATTTGGTAGCATTAGGATTAGATGCAGGCATCTGGTATTTAAGAGTAAATGCAACATGTGCTGATCCGTATGAAAATTCTCTCGGCACGTTAATTCATTTAACTATTGGTGCACCTGCTGATGACGCTCCGGTATTAACTCCATCTGATACATTATTATGCGAAGGTGCAGTTGCTTATGCAACAATAGCTCCCTATAATCCAAATTCACAATATCAATTTCAATTCGGCACAGGAACACCATTTATCTGGCCCTATAATCCTATTTATATTGATTTTACAGGATCAACAGGTGATGTTACATTAAGGGTTAGGGAAATTAATTACGGCTGTCCGGGCCCATGGAGTGAATATATAACCTTTCATGTTATTGATGTACCGGTTGTTGCAATAGCAGGTCCGCTGCAGGTTTGCACAGGTGATACAACAACATTTTCTGTTCCGTATTTTTTAAGCACATATTATGACTGGACAATTAGCGGAGGAACTATTGTTGACACAGCAAATAATGAAATTGATGTGGTGTGGGATGAAACAGGAGTTTATACTTTAACCATTTTTGCATTAAATGAATGTGGCAGCGGAACAGGAAATAAAAATATAACTGTAATTCAAACAACACCAATAAATGATTTACCCGATCAATTAATTTGTACCGGCACTGTTGTGAATTTAAATGCAAATACACCGGGTGTAACAGAATACATGTGGTACATTGATTCATCAAATGTGTGGACGGATTTTTATTTTACAACTGCTCCCGACACTACTACTACATATGTTATTTTAGCTGAAGATGAAGAGGGTTGTCCGAGTACAGATACAATAACAATTTTTATAGAAAATCCGGAATTTGAAACAGATACTGCAGAATATTGTATTGGCGCAAATACAATTTTAGATGCAGGCCATCCGGGATCAACATATAATTGGAATACCGGAGAAAATACACAAACAATTACTTCCGGTGTTGCCGGAAATTACACTGTAACAATTGATCCGCCTGATAAAGTATGCAACATCACTAAAACAATTATATTAAATGAAGTAATAGAAGGGTGCCCTCCAATTATTTATATACCGAATGCATTTTCTCCCAATAATGATGGCGTAAATGATTTTACCATGCTTATTGGTGTTGCAGTATCTGACCTGCATTTAAGCATTTATAACCGCTGGGGCGAATTAGTGTATGAAACAAATGATATTAATATAATTAACAATACAGACATTGGCTGGGATGGAAAACAAAATGGTGAAGACGCAGAAATGGGTGTATATGCTTATCTGCTAACAGCAACCGGAGAAGATGGAAGTGTCTTACAGAGGAAAGGAAATATTACACTGGTGAGATAAATAAATTCTAAAACAAAATAAAAAATGGCAGATAATAAATCATTATTTGCCATTTTATTTTAAATCAAAAAATGTATGAAAACTACAATGATGCTTATTTTTAGTTTATACTCCTCCTCTCGTTTTCACAAACCATCCTGAAAAAATAGTACAGCAATAATTAGATGCATATAACCGCCATGATATAAAATCATTTCTTGCAACCTATTCTGACAGTATTGAAATTTATAATTTTAATAATAATGAATTAATTTATTCTGGAAAAGAGGCTATGGAAAAAGATTATGTACAGTTATTTAAAAATTCTCCTGAAAATTATGCTGCATTAAGAGGAAGAATTATACAGGGAAATTTTGTGATTGATAAAGAATATGTCACCGGTAGAGAATATAATTTTGACGCAACTGCAATTTATGAAGTAGAGGATGGTTTGATTGTAAGAGTTTGGTTTATGTGGTGAAATAACTTTAAAATTTCGGTGCAGGTAGCACTGATAGAAAATCTTTCAATTCAAGACTGGCAATTTGTGAAAACCCCGAAGTATTTGAATAATAATTTTCATTTGTAAAATAATTTGATTCGTCATTCGACATCATTGTAAATCATTTATTCATTTAAATTTTACAACAATGACAAATCAAATTTTAAAAGTGATTCTCGGTGGTATCCTTGCCGGGACACTCATCTTCTTTTTTCCTTTCATTCTGCCAATCATTGGAATCTTTTTTCTGATCGGGCTTATTTTCCGGCTGGTTGGAGGCTCACACCGTGGATGGGGACGGAATTATTACAATGAAAAATTTAAAAATATGACTGCCGAAGAACGCAAAGTTTTTTTTGAAAAATATGGATATGGCTGTTACCCAAAAGAGTTTCGTGAAGTCGAAGTAAAAACGGACACACAAAAAATATAACCCTGTTTAATAACTTATTAAAAACAAAATTATGAGAAGAGGAACAAGAATTTTTATTGCAATTGCTGTAGCAGCAATTACTTTTACAACACTCCGGCTAACAGTTGGTTCAAGATATTACAGTCACTGGTCAAATAATTCATCCGGTAATCACTGTAATTGGAATGATGAAGATGCGCAACAAAATGCAAAAGGAACAGCAGAAGATTTATGAATTATAAATTTTGGACAAATTCGGAATCTAATTCCGAATTTGGCCAATTCGAGCCTCATCACTCAACCTCTATCACACTCTTCTTCTGCTCACCTGCAATTTTATTTAATGCAGCTACATTTTCATCAATTAACTTTTTCAACTTTGCTAATTGCGTATCCGCTCTTGCCGAAAGGTCATTATATTTATCTGTCATACTTTTTGTCGGCCCGCTATCGGCTGTTTGCAAAAATGAATTAAGAGATGTAAGTTTTTCTTCAATCTTTACCGGATATTTTAAATTATCATAAAAGGCAAGAATTGTTTCGTTATATAATTCACCGCCAATTGTATTTAAACTATCAATTAATGGCTTGCTTATTTTTTTAAACTCTCTAACTTTGTTAGAATCGGTTTCCGAAGCAAGATAAGTTTTAATTTGCTCTCTGATCGTTCTTATTTGTTTTGTCGCTTTGCTTATTTCTGTTACCTTATCGTTTATTTTTTTGCTCAGATCAAACTGCGCCTGCAGGTCCTGTTGTGTTGCAGGATTGCGGTGATCTTTTTTAATGATAAATTTTTGTTCATTAATTAATGAATCTCCTATAAATAATTTAGTAGTATAATTTCCCGGCACTGCAAGAGGTCCTGAAACTGTCCCGTCAAATATGGCGCTTGTATCGGCAGTGGCATCAGGATAGCGCATATCCCAGATAAATTCATGCATACCTTTTTGAGCATTTAATTTTCCGTCTTCCGGTTTTTTTGTATTCTTATAAAATTGATTTCTTTTTTCCGGTAAAGGCGTTTTCTTTTTATCATAAATACTTGAATAAGTAATGATCGTATCTCCATCTGCTTCATAAAAAATAATTTTTAATTCCTGTGCCGTTGTGTCTTGCAAGGTATCAGCTAAATAATATCTCACCTTTACGCCAACAGGTTCGCTCTGCCCGCTTTGATCATCCGCTATTTCTCCTGTCCAGGGTTCTCCCGATGTTCTATATGCTTCGTGAATTTCATATAAATAGTTTTGTGTAGTATCCCGTCTCAATGATAAATCAGCTAATTCATATAAAGGTGTAATATCATCCAATATCCAAAAACTTCTTCCGTGCGTCGCAATTGCAATATCCCTTTCATCCTTATGTATTTGAATATCTGTTACTGGTGTGGTTGGTAAATTTAATTGTAAGCTTTGCCAGTTTTTTCCATCATCAAAAGAAATATAAACTCCTGTTTCAAGTCCGGCATATAAAATTCCCTTTTTATTAGGATCATTTCTTACACATCGATTATATATTGGTAGCCCGTTTATAATTTTTGTCCATGTTTTTCCATAATCATTTGTTTTAAAAATATATGGTTGTGTGTCTCCCAGTTTATATCTTGTTGCAGAAATATAACATGTACCCGGATCAAAATGTGATGGTTCAACAAAACTTATCATACTCCATTCTGGTAAATTAGTTGGCGTAACATTCGTCCATGTTATTCCATTATCTTTTGATAAATGAATGAATCCGTCATCAGATCCTGTCCATAAGATACCGGGTTCCAAATAGGATTCTGCAAATGCAAAAATGGTAGCATAAAATTCAACACCTGTATTATCTTTTGTAACAGGTCCACCGCTTGATTGTAAAGTCTTAGGATCATGTCTTGTTAAATCAGGAGAAATTGTTTCCCATGTATTTCCGCCATCAAAACTTCTGTGCACATAATTACTTGTTGCATATAAACATTTAGGATTGTGCGGGGAAATTGCGATGGGAAATGTCCAGTTAAATCTTTTTTGTGCTGAGATTGCGCCATCGCCATAATGTATTTCAGGATTTACAGAAATAAACCTGTACATATCATTGTCTTCATTAAACGTTGACATGATACCATCGTATTCACCGCCATAAGTAATTTTATTATTCAGGGGATCCGGAACAATAAATCCTGCCTCACCGCCGGCTACCCACCTCCAGTCTTTTTCATCAATCGTTGTATTACTTGTTCTGGATTTTATTTTAATGGAAGTATTATCCTGCTGTCCGCCATATAAATTATAAGGAAAAACATTGTCAATATTTACATGGTAAAATTGCGCAGTGGGAATATCAATATCACTCCAGTTTTTTCCATCATCAAATGTAACTGTTGGTCCGCCATCACCACCAATAATGAAATTATCCGGATCGTTTGGATTGATCCACATTACATGATTATCCCAGGTAATTGTATGCGCACCAGAAAAAGAATTTCCGCCATCAATACTTCTTAAATAATACACCTGCATGCAGTGCAATTCATTGTCATTTTTCGGATCAACATAAATATTATTAAAATACCAGGGGCGCTGCATCAGATTCAAATCGGCAGTTAATAAATTCCATGTTTCACCGCCATCAGTTGATTTATAAATTCCACCATTATCTTTATTTTCAACACTTGCCCAAATATGATTTTGGTTTATAGAAGAAATAGTAATATTTATTTTACCCATTAATCCTTTCGGCATTCCCGGATTTTCAGAAACGAGTTTAAATGTATTTCCTCCATCTATACTTTTATATAACCCGCAACCTTTTCCTCCTGCATTTAATGAGTATGGAGTTCTTCCCGCTTTATACATGCTTGCATAAATAACATTCGGGTTTAGCGGATCCATTTTCACATCAACACAACCGACAGAATCATTTATTCCCTTTAAAATTAAATTCCATGTATTCCCCCCATCAGCAGTTCTATATAAACCTCTTTCTTTATTTGGTTTCCATACATTTCCCTGTGCAGCAACATACACAACATTTTCATTTTGCGGATGCACTGCTATTTCACCTATTGCATAACTTTCTTTTAAGCCGATATGCTTCCATGTTTTTCCCGCATCAATACTTTTATAAACTCCATCACCAAAAGAAGTATTACCCCGCATTTCCACCTCACCCATTCCTGCATAAAGAATATTCGGATTATTTTGCGCAACAGTTATAGCACCACAACTTGCTGAATGAAATGTAGTATCAGAAATCTGCTTCCAGCTTTGTCCGCCATCTTCCGTTTTAAAAATGCCGCCACCTGCAAAGCCTGCATAATAAATTTTATTATTACCAACCACACCACTTACTGCACAACTTCTTCCACTTCTCCACGGACCGATATTCCTCCATTGTAATCCATCGTATAATTCTGTCGGAATTATTTCGGTGGATGTTTTTTGTTCAGATGCTTTTTGTGTAGTTGTCTTTTTTGTTTGTGCTGAAATATCTACAGATAAAAATAACAGCAATAACATGCAGGTAGAGATTTGTTTATTCATACAAAAAATTGTTGTTCAAATGTCTGATTTAATCTTGAAATTATAAAAGATTAAGTTATTTTTTACCTTCGCTGCATGCGCAATGTGCTAATTATTGATGACGAAGCTACCCTGCGTTCATTGCTGAGCAGGATTATTTCGCTTGAAGGGTTTCATGTTTTTGAGGTAAGCGATGCAAAACAGGCATTTAAAATATTAGCGAAAGAAAATATTCAGGCTGTAATAAGTGATGTGAAATTGCCCGATGCGAATGGTGTGGAGCTTACCAAAGAAATAAAATTAAAATATCCGGCTCTCGAAATTATTGTCATTACAGCTTTCGGAACAATTGATGATGGAGTGCAGGCAATTAAAAATGGAGCCTTTGATTATTTAACAAAAGGCGACCACAATCATAAAATACTTCCACTATTAAATAAAGCAATTGATAAAGCAGTTTTGCAGCAAAAAATTGAAACACTTGAAAAAACAATTCAGCAAAAATTCGGGTTTGAAAAAATAACAGGATCTTCAAAACAAATAAAAGAATGTATAATGCTTGCGCAAAAAGTTGCACAAACAGATACCACGGTTTTATTAACAGGTGAAACAGGAACGGGCAAAGAAATTTTTGCCCAGGCAATTCACTATGAGAGCCTGAGAAAAAGTAAAAATTTTATTGCAGTGAATTGTAGTGCATTAAGTAAAGAAATTTTGGAGAGTGAATTATTCGGTTATAAAGAGGGGGCATTTACGGGTGCACAAAAAGATAAAAAGGGTCTATTTGAGGAAGCAAATGACGGAACAATTTTTTTGGATGAAATTGGAGAAATGCCACTTGACCTACAGGCGAAAATTTTAAGGGTACTTGAAAACGGAACATTTATTAAAGTGGGGGAAACTAAAGAAACAAAAACAAATGTGCGTTTAATTGCAGCCACTAACCGCAACTTGACTGAAGAGATTGATAAAAATAATTTCCGGCTCGATCTGTTTTATCGTTTATCAGTTTTTCAAATTCAACTACCCGCATTAAAGGAAAGAAAAGAAGACATTGAACAGCTTGCTCATCATTTCATGTTGTTATTTGCTAAAAATACGAATAAAAAAATTGCAACAATGTCTGCAGAATTTATCACTTTGCTGAGAAACCATCCATGGAAAGGAAATATCAGGGAATTAAAAAATATTATTGAAAGAGCTATTATTTTATGTGATACAAATGCACTTGATGCACACTTGCTTCCTTACGATTTTACTTCACAAGATGGCGATTCTAAGATTTCTGAATTTGATCTGCAAAATGTTGAAAAGAACCATGTCAAAAAAGTATTGGCTTACACAAAGGGCAATAAAGCTGAAACTGCCCGCCTATTAAATATTGGATTAAGCACCCTATATAGAAAGATGGAAGAATACAAGCTTCAATAGACACTTCCATTTTGATAAACATTTTCTCATTTTGAATTGATTTACCAATTCATAAATTATAAATAAATTTAAAAATAAGACAGGAACACACGGCTACCAGGCCTGAGCTATCTATTTTCCATAATCCATCTTGCTGGTGCATCCTTTGGTTAAGGAGGATCATAAAAATATAATTATGATCACCGAACAACAAATACCCGATATACTGGGAACTGAATATCCTGCACTGAATGCAGAATTTGAAAAGCTTGCAAGAATATCCAGTGCTTATACAACAGTGCAGTGTTTTACTGATTACACAAGAAATTTATTGATAAGAGGAAATATTGAAGCGGCAAAAAAGTGTTTCGTAACTGCTGAAAAATTATTACAGAGTGGCAGCAACATTATTAAAAATGCAGTAAGCAATATTTTTCTCTTCAGTATTAGCCAGTTCATGGACACTTCAAAAGCAAATCATGAGATCATGATGCAA
>JACMJP010000157.1 GCA_014380545.1 Chitinophagales bacterium
AATGTTTGCTGGTTTTATACAGATAAGGATGGAATTCACACAAGGAGTATTCCTGATCTGAAAATTATAACACCCTTTAGTACAATTCAAAAAAATATGCCTGAACAATCTGAATTGATCAGCATTTCCAGATTCAGCGATGCGCAAAATAATAATTATGTTACGCTGGATGAAAAAAATAATGCTATTTATTTTGCTGCACAAAATGGCTTATATTATTCAGTTAACACAAATACACTGCAGGTAAACGAAATTCAAATACCTTCATCAGCATTGCTTGAAGGTTGTTTGAAGGAGAATTCAACTGTAAGTTTTTATAAAACACATTTGCAAAACATGTATCATCATGATCTTGTAATGCAGGACGGTGCTATAATGAAAATTGAGAAAGAAAATAGTATAGGTAAGATCATGCGCACAGAAAAAAAATCAGAAAATGAAAAAGATAATGTGGCACAACTTACATCCAATCAATTTATAGAAGGATCTATTTTAATGAATGGCATCTCAATAACAGGTAATACAATTTTATATGATCCATACAGAACGCCCCTTGCATTAATTAATAAAGAGAATGCATTATACCTTTTACATAAGGATAAAATTGCTCCTGATGCACATGTGATTATTAGCCGCTATAACACAGATGAACAAACTATTTCATGGCGGTATGATGTGTCTGCAAATTTTTCTGAAGAACCTGAATTGGAAAGAATTTATACACAGGACAATAAAATTATTTTCATATTTAAAACAAGTCCGGACCTGGATGATATTTTTACCTGTGTGGCAATTGATAGTAATTCAGGAAAAGAAATTTGGAAGTTTATTTTTTGATTTATAAACGCATTTGCCATCATCCATTATTTATTATTCAAATGCAGGACAATCAAAAGGATCATGTTTATCTTTTCTGGTGAGTGTATAAACGAGTGCAAACTCTATTCCGCCCTTTGCTTTGGAGGCAGGTGTTAATTGCGATAGATTAAAATCATAATTCACTGAAAAAGTAAATCCGTCGAAATTCATTCCCGCTACCAGCCATGCTGCATCTTTATAACGATACCATGCTCCCAGGATTAATGCATGGTATTTCTCCTTATCAAAATAATACATGCGCATACTCATATTTGTTCCTGCAATGATTTCTGAGGCACTGCTTTGTTGTGTATAAAACACTTGTGGTTGCAATGTTGCATTTGTGCTAATCTGAAATAATGCTCCGGCTTGCGCAACATATTTCATATGTATTGTATTATCATCCTCATAAAAACTTTCCTGTGGCTTATTAATATGATGTGCGGCCAAACCAAAGTAATATCTTTCACCTTCATAGGGAATGTGCGTTAATAATGCACCTGCAGAAAAATCATAATAATTGAGTTTATTTGATGCGGAGGATTCGTTATTTGATAAACTCACATTAAACTCATCTGCATCCCATTGGCTGTCGAAAGTGAGTTTATAAATATCCAGAGTTTTTTGCACATAAGCCCCGGACATACCAAATGCAAAACGCCAGGTAGCTTCGGGCTTATAATTAATATGATAGGATGTTGAGGCCTGCAATCTTGATGAAGTTAAAACACCATCGCCTGCAATGTCATTTAATGCAAGCAAACCAATACCAAAACGATTTACGGATTGTTTTGGCTGAATTACAACATCAGAATACAGGTCGTAAGATGTATAAGGAACTGTAAAACTTCCCCACTGATCTTTATAATTTAATCCTACTCTCCAGCTTCCGGAAAAATTACCGGTGTTAGCAGGATTATAATATAAAGGCGCTGCAAAAAATTGAGAAAAATGTACATCCTGTGCTTTTGCACTCACATGCATAAAAAATAAAATTGTTATCGTGTAATATTTATTCAACTAATAAATCGGCAATTATCAAATTAATAAATCAACTTCATCTTATCAATGTAATATTTCCTGTTTTGTCAAAATGTTTTCCATCTGTAAAATCAACTTTTAATGTAAATACAAAAACATCCATATCAAGTGGTTTACTTTTATATGTTCCGTCCCATCCTGATTCCTGATCATATGCTTCAAAAACTAATTGTCCCCATCTGTCGAATATTTTTAATTCCATTTTTGCAAAGCCAAATCCTTTAACATATAAAATATCATTGTAGCCATCGTTATTTGGAGAAAATCCTGTAGGAATATCTGCGGCTCCTGCATTTTCTATAGCAATATTTCTGCAATAAGTATCTTCACAGCCGGCAGGATTAGTTGCTGTTAAACACACTTCAAAATTTCCAAGACCGGGGAAATATTTTGTAGGACTTTCTTCAGTAGAAAATGTTCCGTCGCTGAATGTCCATAAATATTCTGAAGCATACTCACATAAATTTACAAATGTTGTTGGTGCATTTGCAATCCCGAATGAAGGTTCGGGATCGAAGTAAGCAACAGGCAGATCGAATACAGTAAATGTTTCTGTATACTCATCCGTATATCCGCAATATGTTATTGATAAATTAACTGTATATGTTCCCGGCAAAAAATAGTCATGCGTTGCATATTGTGTTGTTGCAGTTGAGCCATCTCCAAAATCCCAGAAATAAGCATCAGCCCCGTCAAAATCAGCAGCAAAATCTGCAGTAACGGGTAAGCAACCTTCGGCATCTACTTCATAACCCGTATTAAAATCAAATAAATAATTAATGTCAATCTCTAATGTATCATATATATTACAGCTTGTGGAATCATATAAAATTAATTGGACTAAATATGATCCGGGTGTTGTATATGTGTGAATCGGATTTAATTCGGTTGATGATGTTCCATCACCAAATAACCACAAATAATCTGTTGTAGGAAAAACTGTACTTGCATCAGAAAATGTTGCGGTTAATGAATCGCAGCTTTGCTCAATTTCATACACAAAATTTGCATGAATATTTCCGTTGGAAACTTCTATTGTTAAATAAGTTGTATCACGAATATTACACGTACTGGAATCAACTACAATTAATTGAACGATGTAAGTACCGGTATCATAATATGTATATGTAGGTTCAAAGTCTGTTGATGTAGCACCGGCGATACCAAAATCCCAGATGTATTCTTCTGCATCACTGCTTAAATTATCAAACAAAACTGTAAAAGGTGCACACCCATTTAAAGAGGGGTCGGCATCACTTACTGCATATACACCACCGAGGTCTAATTTAATTTTTCCTACACCAAGATTGCAATTAAAACTTCCGTTTGTTTCACTCCATGAGCCGGAGGTGGTAGGAAATCCATCATCTGCTCCGCAGCCTGCGTAGACTGCCTGGTAAATTGTTCCCGATTTGTCAAAACGGCTTGTTCCTCCATCAACATGTTCGCCTGTCAATCCATTGCCGCCGAAATAAGATCCATATAAAATATCATCAGCATTTCGTTTCAAAACAAAAAAGTAAAAATCACTGCCATCAGTTGAAGCATCTATTGCATCTGCAGTTGTGCTCATGCCATCTGTACTTCCTTCAAAATTTACATTTCCTCCCCATCCTGATACATAAACATTTTGACACTCATCAACTAATAATGCACTTGGCGAAATATTAACAGAAGAGGAACCTGATCCAAAAATTGTTGAATAAATGACGTCTGACAGATCAGGATTTAATTTGGTTATATATTGCTTTCCCCCGGTCTCTGAATAATCTGCATCAATTACAGGATAGGAACCTTTAGACTGACCTGTGATGTAAACATTATCATCATCATCAATTTCTACAAAATATGTTTGATCATAAGAGTTTGTTCCAACAAATGAACATGCAACAATTGATGTAGCGGTTGCATTTATTTTTGCTATCCATCCGTCAGTAGCGCTGTTATATGTTGCATCCCATGAGCCTGCAGTTGCAGGAAATCCTGTGCTTGCTGTTCCGCCGCATGCATAAATATCGCCTGTTGAATTTCTTTTTAATGAATATGCTCCATCAGCAGCAGAACCACCAATAAAGGTTGACCATGTTAAAGAAGAAAGATCAGAATTAAATTTGAATATACATCCATCCTGATTGCCACCAATTGAAGTTTGAAAAACAGAACCTGTTGTTGGAAAATCTGAAGAATAAGTACAGGAAGCGACATATACATTATCACTTTCATCAATTATCACTTCACCTCTTGCATTATCTCCGTAATTAAATAAAGTTGCTGTTGCTAAGTTTGCGCCATCGGTTTCATCACCTCCAATGTATGTTGCACCATTCAATGCTGTTCCATCAGCACTTAATTTTGCAAGAAAAATATCAATACCAAAAGTATATTCCAATACATCATCAACATATTCGAATGGTCCGCCATTAAATGAATCATCATAAGCATCGGCAGTCATCGGAAAATCATCACTTCCGGTTGTGCCATAAATTAATAATTCACCTGCATTATTTACAATTAAGCTATGCGGAAATTCGTTGCCTTCACCTCCTAAATAAGTACTCCAGATCAAATCTGTTCCTATTGTATTAAATTTTGAGATACTGACATCAAAAGCATAAAAACCTGTACCTCCGGCATAAGTTGTTTCATAGGCACCGGTCGTAGTTGGATAACCACTTCCAAATGCGATACCTCCTCCGTATAAATTGCCATCCGAATCAAATGTTGCTGTTGATCCCCAGTTGTCTGAAGTCGACCCGCTATAACTTGCAAAAATTAATTCCGGATCAATAATGAGCGGATAATTTTTATCATATAACTGCGGTAAAACAAATGTTACGATATTATCACTTACCATATAATTACACTGAACAGGTAACTTATATTGTTGTGTTTGAATATATGCTATCGGTTGCGATTCTGTTAACTGCGCAAAACTTGCGTCGAGATATAAAATATTATTGTAGAGTGAAATGTTGTCTAAACCTTCATAACGAAGTTTAATATTTTTTGCATCAGCTCCGGGATGTAAAATAAAATCGTATTTAAAATTTTCTCCCCTGCTGTAAATTTTAAGATCAATATTTGGATAAATATTTTGATAGGTGATCTCTTTAAATGAAAAAACATTATTCGCCCATTTGCTTTTATCATTTCCGATAAAATAATTATTGTAAGACGTTGATCTTTGATCAGTGATGATATGCACATCAGCATTGCTTCCCTCAAACCAAACTTTATAACAGTGCCTGTTAATTATTTTATCTTCAGGAATTGGATCATCTTTATGATGGGGGTGACTTAGCCTTTCCAGGTCAGCAGCATTTGCAAGATCGAAAGTGATGTTATTCTTCTCGAGATAAATTACATTGCCATGCAAGTCGGATTTAAATAATATATTTTGCTGCCACTGCCCTTTATTTTCTGTAAACTGAATGAACGAAGATGTTTGCATTGCACTATTTTGGGCAAACATGCTTAAGGCAATAAAGGATAATATGGTAAGCAATATTGTTCTCACCCGTGGAAATTCAATTTACTAAATTACATGTTTTTCCTGAAACAGGTGTTAATAAACCGCATATGACCTTTACATGACAGTGAAGCCGGGGCCGTCATTATCTTGTATATTAAATTTCTTACATATATTTGCAACAATATTATGATGATATATAAACATAAATCTTCAAAACGATTCTTACCAAAATGGTGAGCTGAGGAGATTTTTGTTGAAAATAATTTCGTAGGCTTACCGTAAAAAGTAAGCCTTTTTTATTCCGTTTTTGCCTGATGCTACCATCAGATATTAAATTCCGGATGACAGTATCCGGAGAACAATTAGTGTATGGTAGCATGCGCTAAAAACAAAACTTACCGGATGCAGCATCCGGATAAAAATATGCATTTACAAAACAACAATTATTATTTAGGCGGTGTGAAACTGTCTGATGTCGCAAATGAATTCGGTACACCTGTGTATGTGTATGATGCAAGTATAATGACTGATCAATTCAACAAACTAAAAAGTGCATTTAAAGATGTTGATGTAAAAATTAAATACGCATGTAAGGCGCTGACAAATATTGCAGTAATGAAACACTTTAAAAACCTGGGTGCCGAATTAGATGCAGTTTCCATTGAAGAAGTTTTGCTGGGATTACATGCAGGATTTTTACCGCATCAAATTTTGTTTACACCAAATTGTGTTTCTATTGACGAAATAAAAAAGGCTGCCGAATTAAATGTTATAATTAATATCGATAATATTTCTATCCTGGAACAATTTGGGCATTTATATGGAAATGCATATCCTGTTTGTATAAGAATAAATCCGCATATAGAAGCAGGCGGACATCAGCATATTCAAACCGGGCACATTGATAGTAAATTCGGAATATCAATTTATCAAATGCGGCATGTGCAGAGAGTAATTGAGGCAAATAATATTAAAATAATTGGTTTACACATGCACACAGGGTCAGATATTTTGGATAGCAATGTTTTTTTGCAGGGTGCAGAGTTATTATTTGATGCTGCTCAAAATTTTCCGGAATTAGAATTTATTGATTTCGGCAGCGGATTTAAAGTTGGTTATAAGGATGAGGATGTAACAACTGATATTGATGAACTCGGAAAAACTTTGAGCGAACGTTTTCATTCTTTTTGCGATGAATACGGACGAAAATTAGAATTATGGTTTGAGCCCGGAAAATTTTTAGTGAGTGAAGCAGGTATTTTATTGGTGAAAGTAAATGTACTAAAACCAACAATGGCCACTGTATTTGCAGGAGTTGATTCAGGGCAAAATCATTTGATCCGCCCAATGTTTTATGATGCATATCATTCAATCGTAAATATTTCAAACCCTGAAGGCACAAAAAGAATTTACACTGTTGTGGGTTACATCTGTGAAACAGATACTTTAGCAAGAGACAGAAAAATAAATGAAATTCATGAAGGCGATATTCTTGCAATTAAAAATGCCGGTGCTTATGGTTATACGATGAGTAATAATTATAACAGCCGTATGCGCCCACCCGAAGTTTTTATTGTGGATGGAAAAGCACATTTGATTAGAAAAAGAGAAACACTTGATGACCTTCTTAGAAACCAGGTTTCTGTTGAAGCAATGGTTTTGGAAAATTCAAATGTTTGAAGGCACATGTGGAAAAATGATAATTTTTTCGACATGATACTTTTTCATATTGATCGGTTCATGGTCATGGAATATAACTTCCGTTCAAAAATGGATTTAATTTTCTCTCCCTCCCAATTGTTGTTGCCTGCATATGTCCCGCATACACTTTTACATCATCAGGTAAAACCATTAATTTATTTTTAATAGAATTAATTAATGTGTCATAATCACCACCGGGCAGATCAGTTCTTCCAATTGAATCATAAAACAAAACATCGCCACCTATTATATATTTATCTTTCTCACAATAAAAACAAACAGACGCAGGTGAGTGACCCGGCGTAAAAAAAACTTTCAATTCCGTATTTCCGAATTGCACGATAGCACCTTCATCAACAAATATTTCCGGATCGGGACTTTGCTGATAATAAATTCCAAATGTCGGTGCATAGTTTATCACTTCATTTAAAACAGGAACTTCACCTTTATGCATCATAAGAGGAACCGTGTATTTTTCGGCAATAAACTTATTTCCTAAAACATGGTCTATATGGCAATGCGTATTTATTAAATATTTAGGGGTCAGTTTATGTTGAGTTATAAAGTCTGTAATTTCTTCTTTTTCTTCTTTGGTGTAATGCCCGGGGTCAATAATTACGCATTCGCCAGTTTCATCCCACAAAACATAGGAGTTTTCGTAAAACGGATTCACGGTAAAACTGGCAATACGACTCATCTTTTATCGTTTATTTGTAAACTTTA
>JACMJP010000158.1 GCA_014380545.1 Chitinophagales bacterium
CATATAAAAAATTATAAATATGAAGTTATTATTCCTTTCTGATCTTCGGATACTCCATACGGAGACTCTTTAAAACTTCCACAATTTTTGAAGCAATAAGATATTCTTTAAACCAGTTTTTATCAGCAGGAACAATGTTCCATGCCAGCTCAGGGCTACAGTAGTTAAATGCATCATCATATGCTTCCATATATTCATCCCATCGCTCACTTTCTTTAATATCATTGGGATTATACTTCCACATTTTTTTCGGATCGGACAGCCGCTCCTGTAATCTATCCATCTGTTCCTTCTGTGACACATGTAAATAAAACTTCAAAATTTTTGTATCATTTTCCAGCAGGAGATTTTCAAAGGCATTGATATGATCATACCTTCTTTTGATTGTATTTATATCTACCCATTTATGTACCCTTTGTATAATAACATCTTCGTAATGCGAACGGTTAAATATCTGTATCATACCTTTTTCGGGTACATTCTTATGAATGCGCCATAAGAAATCATGCGTCATTTCTTCTTCGGTTGGTTTTTTAAATGCCTTCACCCTGCAACCCATCGGGTTTATTCCTGAAAATACTTTTTTTATTACACCATCTTTGCCACTTGCATCCATTCCCTGCAGCACAATTAACAGGCTATATTTTGACTGTGCATACAATACATTTTGAAGCTCGCCTAATTCATCTGTGAGCTTTTCTGTTTTGTCTTCATACTCATCCTTATTTAACCCTTTTGGTGGTAATGCTGCAATAGATTTCAGATTCACTTTTTGCATGAGTTAATTTTTTAGTTGACATTTATTTAATACATAATCGCCCTGAAGACCCGCCCCTAAGTTGCCTATTTTTAATGAAATAATCATTTCATAAAATCCTTTTTCCACTTCAATTGGTAATTTAATTTCCTGTACATAAGTTTCACCTCTTCCAAGATCATCAGTATCCAGGGAACCAATTACATTGTTATAAAATATTTTTCCTTTTTTTTGTAAAACTAAATTCAACATTACTGATGTTTGGCTACTGGGTTTAAAATTTACCGCATAACCATTATTTGAAATTGTTATTTTAGTTTGAATGGTATCACCTTCATTTGCGTTATACTTTTTAAATTCAGGTTTAATATGAACCTTATCGTAACTGTGAAAATCAGGAATAATATAATAATTCTCTTCACCGATTTTCGTATTAATTTTCTGAAATTCATTTGCAGGAAAATTCATAATAATAATTGCATCTTTTCCCTGGAATGTTTTTTCAATATCCCAATATTCATATTGAGAGCGGTGATAGTAAACATTATTCAAACTGTATGATGCCTCCCCTGTAAACCATGTATATTTTGATGCCTTTTGATAAGAATCCACAAAAATTACACTTTTTCCTGAAGCTGCTTCCTGTACCTGTTTCGCCCAAATATCCCAATCATATACTTGCTTTAAAAGGCTTATATCATAAACAGGGTGACCGAATATGATATAGAATCTGCAAAAGAAAAGAATGATGACGGCAGGAATTGCAGAAATTAAAAACAACCTTACAAGTTTGCTATTATCGGCTAAGTAATAATAGGATAATATGATCAAAGGAATTATACCTGCAGCGGTCCAGTTCGCTTCTGTCCTGCCCTTGAGAGTTGCTAGCAAAAAAACTAAAAATATTCCGGCAAAATTATATTTTAATGTTTTCTCAAAAGTTGATTTTGTTTTATACCGTATAGCCGAATAGAATAATATTATTCCGCTAAATGCGCCCGCAAGTAATATTTGAGAGAAAATATAATCTGTTGTTTGCGATATTTTGTATACAGAACCAAATCGTTCAGAAATATGATATTTTACAGACGGATAATTATGATCAACCTGCCATAGGATGTGAGGTAAATATAAAATTGCTGTGAGTATAACAATTAACCAAAATGATCTTTTAGTAACCAGGTTTAAATTTGACAAAATTGTTAAAAAAATAATAGCTGCAAAATGATATTTGCTGTACAAACCAGCAGCAATAATAAATGCAAGTATGCAGGCATTTTTTATATCATATGCTGCTAAGTAATCTTTGTAATAAAAGAAAAAGAGCACTGTAAAAAGTAAAAGAGGAACATCGGGAGTAGCAATAAAACCACCCGCATGAACATAAATAAGGGATAGCGTAAGTATAATGAATAGTTTAGGTTGCTTTATCTTTTCGCTGCAAAGCTTCCATAAAAACCATAGCGTAATTATATTACAAATAATTATAAAAAACCTTACTCCGAAATCACCCGAAAAAAAAGAAGTACCCAGCCAGATTAAAATAGCAATTGCGGGCGGATGATCAAAATATCCCCAATCAGGATTTTGAGAGTACATCCAGTAATATGCTTCGTCATGCAGCAAACCTGTTGCATATGCCTGCAAACAATTTATAATAAACCAAAAACAGAGGAATATAAAAATGATGCTGTCAGCCGTTAGTTTCTTTTTAAACTCCATACAATGCGATCAAAATTAGAACTTTCAATCTGAATAGCTTGTTCGTTGCTGAGAAAATTTTAATTTTACATTCCCTAAAAAAAAGAAAAATATGGCAAAGAAAGACGAAGAAAAAAAACGGTTCAAGTTTAAAGAAATGAAAGTATATGGTTCACTGGAAAATTTTTTCGGTAACCAGAAAGATTACAGGATTGTATTTGATGAAAGCGAAGTTAGTTATATAAATGTCGAATTACAATTATATAATATTTTGTTTGATGAAGAAGCATGGTCAGCGAAAGTAAAGATCCGCTCATCGGAATATTATAACAATACGGAAATGTGCAACATCGAAAAAACACTTGACATTACTTCTGATCAGAATATTGTTATCATCAGGGATGGATGGGGAACACCAAATACCGGTTGGTGGAAAAAAGGAACATATAAATGGGAAGTATTTATTGATGATGTATTAGTGGGTACCAATTATTTCTATATTACAAATAGCGGAAAAGTAACAGCAGATTTTAATCCGTATTTCGAAATCAATACAATTAAATTATATAATTCAACCAAAGGAAACACACCGAGAGAAGAAAGAAAATATCATACTGCTTTCAATAAAGAAACTGCACAATATATTTCAGTAGAGTTAGACCTCACAAACAAAATACCCACTGAACAATATTTTCCGCTCGAATTAAATTTTCATTTTTATAATGATGTGCGGCAGTTAAAAGGAATGAGTTATTGGTTTGAACACATTAATGATAAAAGACACAATATTGTTTTGGATATCGGCTACGGCGCTGATGGTGCAGGCTTTTGGTATCCCGATAAATATACCTGTGAAATTATTTTCATGGATAATATTATTGCTGTTGTCCCTTTTGAAGTTGGTATGCAGGATGTTCCTTTAACGGGTGCTCCAACATGGATAAGCGGTGTGAATATTAATTCAGCAACACCTGTGCAGGGTGGAACACCTGTAGATCTTTTATCTTATGAAACGGCAAAAAAAGAATTAGATGAATTAATTGGATTAAATACTGTAAAAAAAGAAATAAATGAATTAACAACCTATCTGCAATTTTTAAAAATAAGAAAAGATAAAGGTTTTGAAGAAAAAGGAAAATTTAATTTGAACATGGTATTTACCGGGAACCCCGGAACAGGAAAAACAACTGTTGCCCGCATGCTCGGTAAACTCTATAAATCAATGGGTTTATTAAGCAGAACAGACGTAACAGAAATTGGAAGAGTGGATCTTGTTGCGGAATATATCGGGCAAACAGCGCCAAAAACAAAAGCGGCAATTGAAAGGGCAAGAGGAGGAATTTTATTTATTGATGAAGCTTATGCATTAACTGATAGAGGCGATGATGGAAAAGATTTCGGAAAAGAAGTTGTTGAAGTATTAATAAAAGAAATGAGTGATGGTCCGGGTGATATTGCATTTATTTTCGCAGGTTATCCGAAGGAAATGAAACAATTTCTGGACTCTAACCCGGGGTTGTCTTCCAGAATTGGACAGGTAATTAATTTCCCTGATTATTCTCCTGATGAATTAATGGCAATTGCTGATTACGACAGTAAAAGAAGAGGGGTTACTATCAGTGATGAATCGAAACAATTAATTTATATGAAAGTGGTGGAAGCATATCGCAACAGGGATGCAAGATTTGGAAATGCAAGATATGTTAATACAATTATGGAAGAAGGGAAACAAAATATGGCATTGCGATTAATGAAGAGTGAACACCCTGAAAAATTAACAAATGAAGATCTGTCCACGATCCAATTGCAGGATGTGGAAATGGTATTCGGAATTAATTCCAATCGTGGAGTTGAATTACCTGTTGACGAAGTTTTATTAGTTGATGCAATGAATGAATTAAGAGAAATGACAGGAATGGCAGATGTAAAAAATGAAATTGAAGAAATTGTAAAACTTGTAAGATATTATAAAGAAATAGGAAAAGATATTCGCAAATCATTTTCATTACACACCGTATTTACAGGAAATCCGGGAACAGGCAAAACAACTGTTGCAAGGATACTTGTAAAAATTTATAAGGCAATTGGTATTTTAGAAAAAGGACATTTGGTTGAAACAGACCGTGAAGGATTAGTAGCAGGATTTGTTGGCCAAACTGCAATTAAAACAGATGCAATGATAGATGCTTCAATGGGCGGCGGTTTATTTATTGATGAAGCATATGCTTTAAGTGCCGGCGGAGAAAACGATTTTGGAAGAGAAGCCATTGAAACATTATTAAAAAGAATGGAAGATCACAGGGGAGAATTTATTGTTATCGTTGCAGGCTATACAGATAACATGGCGAAATTTCTTGAATCTAATCCCGGATTAAAATCAAGGTTTGATAAATTTATTCACTTTGAAGATTACAGTGCAGAGGAATTATTTACAA